>JAHEDA010000240.1 GCA_024641445.1 Gammaproteobacteria bacterium | reverse complement strand
AGAGGGTGAGTCGGTTGTCTCAACGTTGCGTGCTGAGCCAATGTTGATACTGGCCGAGGCGGGCAAGATGAATGTAGCGGTTGCCATCGACGAGGGCATGTTGGGGAAGGTTAAGGTAGGTCAGGCCGCAGAGGTCAATGTCGGTGGAAAACACTTTAAGGGACAGATCATATCGGTTGGCCTGGAGCCAGGGTCGGCTGGTAGTGGCAAGTTTTCATCGGTGAATATCGCCGCTGATAAATATGCAATGCAGATTGTCTTTGATAATGGCAATGATGTATTGCGTGTCGGGCAGAAGGCCAGCGTCAGTCTGCTCTGATCTATCGGCGGGATCATGTTGTGGGGCAAGTACAGGGCGCGTTTTGTCGTACATCAACACAACAGCATGCCGAGCAATTAAATCTCAGTGGCGATGTACGATTACATTGTCGCTCAGGTGATGTCGTGGTATGCGACGAGGAGTCCACGCCGTAATTTTGAGACAGATTCTAGTAATGTCCCCACTGATAATCGAGGGCGTTATAGATTTTACGTACATACTTGAAACTGCCACGACTGCCGTTATAGCGTGCCAGTGCCTCGGTCAGATTGCCCTTTTCCTTCTCCAGATAGAATTTCAGAATGGTGCAGCCCAGGCGAAGGTTGGTGCGTGGATTGAAGAGGTTGTCACCGGGACGCCCGATCTCCTTTAGCCAGAAGGGCATGACCTGCATCAACCCCATAGCCCCCGCACGTGAGATGGCGTAACGGTTGAAGTTACTCTCCACATGGATCACTGAGAGGACTACCTCGGGCGTGAGGCCAGCACGGGTCGCCTCGTAGTGGACCTGTCTGAGAAGATTGAGTCGAGCCTGTGTCTCCGGGATCTTCTTGCTCAGGCGATTGGACATATCGGTGAGCCAGACCTCTGCATCGAAGCGATCAGTGAAGCTGTCACTCTCGGCTACGGCCTGAACCAGCAGATGGCGCAGCTCGGGGTCAATCTGCTGTCGTGTTGTTGCGAGCGCAGGGGTGGCGATGACACTCAGTGATATAAAGGCCGCCAGCACCATGAACAGATGTTGGGCCCACTTATTTACTGTGTTGCCTGATGAAGTCAAGCATCCCCTCCAGTGGCAGTTCCTGATTGTCGGTATCGCGCCGACCCTTATATTCTAGCAGGCCCTTGTCCAGACCGCGGTCACCGACCACGATGCGATGGGGAATGCCGATGAGCTCCATATCGGCAAACATCACACCAGGGCGCTCACCACGATCGTCCAGCAGGACATCGATCCCGGCCGCCTGAAAATCCCGATAGAGTTTCTCCGCCGCCTCGGCCACGCGTGGGGATTTGTGCATGTTCATGGGCAGGATCGCGACCGTGTAGGGCGCAATCGATGTGGGCCAGATGATCCCTTTGTCGTCATAATTTTGTTCGATGGCAGCGGCGACCACGCGTGATACGCCGATACCGTAACAACCCATGGTCATGGTGACACTCTTACCGTTGTCATCCAGAACCGATGCCTTCATGGCCTCACTGTATTTCTTGCCTAACTGGAAGATGTGACCGACTTCGATGCCGCGCTTGATCAGGAGTGTACCCTTGCCGTCGGGGCTGGGGTCTCCCTCCACCACATTTCGAAGATCTGCGGCCTCGGCCTCGGGCAGGTCACGGCCCCAGTTGACACCTTTTAGATGTTTGCTATCGCTGTTGGCACCACAGATAAAATCAGCAATATGCAGGGCGCTGTGATCGGCAATAACGGGTATCTTCAGACCGATCGGGCCTATCGATCCCGGCGCGCAGCCCGCAACCTTGCGAACCTCATCATCACTCGCAAAGGTGAATGGGCTGGCAATGGCGGGGTGTTTTTCGGTTTTGATAGTGTTAATTTCATGATCACCACGCAATACCAGCGCCACTACCGGGGTCTCGCTGCCCTTCACCAACAATGTCTTCAGACACTGTGCTGGGTTGACCTGGAGGAAGGTGCTGACCTCTTCAATGCTGTGTTGCCTGGACGTTTCAACCGTTTGCAGTGTTGCAGTTGGGGCCAGACGTCGACCGCTGGGCGCCAGTGCGGGTGCGAGTTCCACATTGGCGGCGTAATCGCTCTCGGTGCTAAAGGCAATGGCGTCTTCACCCGAGTCGGCCAGTACATGAAACTCGTGTGAACTGCTCCCGCCGATGGCACCGGTGTCGGCCAGTACGGGACGGAAATCGAGACCGAGGCGCTCGAAAATGCGGCAATAGGTCGCGTGCATAACGGCGTAGGTCTTATCGAGTGAGGTGTGGTCCAGGTGAAAAGAGTAGGCATCCTTCATCAGGAACTCACGCGCACGCATTACACCAAAACGGGGGCGCCGCTCATCGCGGAACTTGGTCTGGATCTGATAAAAATTGGCGGGGAGTTGTTTGTAGCTGCGCAACTCACTGCGGATGAGGTCGGTGATCACCTCTTCGTGTGTTGGGCCGAAGCAGAAGTCGCGTTCGTGTCGGTCCTTCAGGCGCAGCATCTCCTGGCCCATTTGGTCCCAACGTCCAGACTCCTGCCACAACTCGGCCGGCTGCACGGCGGGCATCAATACCTCTTGCGCCCCTGCGCGGTCCATCTCTTCCCGCACGATGGCCTCGACCTTGCGCAGGACGCGCAGACCTAGCGGTAGCCAGGTGTAGAGACCCGCCGCCAGTTTGCGAATCATTCCCGCTCGCAGCATCAACTTGTGGCTGATGACCTCGGCGTCGGCGGGGACTTCTTTAATGGTGGCGAGCAGGAGTCGGGAGGTACGCATAATGGATTCTTGGTTGTCCGAGTGATTGAGTGCGTCGCATTTTAGCCTGCACTATTGGGTGGGTACAGGCGGCTGGGCATGAATTCAGCGGCCGGGGGTGAGTGGTCTTAGAATGTGCCACCATTCCAACCCCACATCTTACGGGGGGCATCGGCAAATTCAATGTAGATACGCTCACGGCTGATGCCCAAATGGGTTTGCATCAGGTCACACAGGCTGGCAGAAATGTCAGCGGTCTTGGCCTCGGGGAGGCCAATACTCTTGAGTTCCAGGTAGGCCAAGGGTGCATCAGAGCCCGCGAACAACATGCTGCTGTTGGGCTGGATCGCAACCATGACGTAGCTCTCCGGCTTGCCAAGTTGTTGGGCGACGAGTTGGGATGCTTGTTGCAATAATGTATCGCGTGTCTCGACCGTAATATCCGTATTGGTCTGGATCGACAGATAGGGCACGCAATATTCCCCTTAGTTACAGAATTCGCGGATGTTGTCTTTTGCGTGCTGGATATTGGTTTCACGCTCTTTATCGTCGAGTACGCGTACGCTTCCGTCTTTTTCCCGAATGCGGCGATAGGCGGTCAGGCCCTCCAATTGTTTCTTGGAGGTCTCACACATCTCGGCGCGGCGCTGCTGGGCCTTGTCTTCCTGAGACTTGATCGCCGCATCACCCTTGTGCTGTTTGTCGTTTTCTTTCAAAAACTCTTGGGCCGCATCCGGTTTTTTCTGGTCAGCGTCCTCATTGCCGCGATAACCATTCCGCTGCCCCTCAAGGGTCTCGTAACTACCGTGTTCAGGCGGGGTCTGGGAGAAGACCACGACACCGTCTTTATCCACCCATTTATACATGGATGCATTGGCTGCGAGGGGCAGACACAGGCAGAGGCAAAGGAGGGCGAGCTTGTTCATGGTGGTTCCCCATCGGTGGTGATACCTATTTATTCTATACGGAGATGGCGCGTTGGTCGAACTTACTACGGTGGCGGGTTATGGCCGTGTCGGGTATGTGGGTAAGGGCTGACTTGCCTCGGGAGCCGTGCATTTTTCCCCGCAGTCGATATAATGGCCAGTTTCCGGTATATGTGTCGAATGGATACGGGGCGCCCCTGGTGGGGCGTTTTTCGTGCCAAATGCTTAGAGGAATTAGCGGTGGAACTCAGTGGTGGCGAAATTGTAGTGCAGTTTTTGAAGGATGAGGGCGTCGAACACGTCTTCGGCTACCCTGGGGGTGCGGTCCTGCACCTGTATGATGCCCTGTTCCAGCAGGAACACGTCCGTCATATCCTGGTTCGCCATGAGCAGGGTGGGGTGCATGCCGCCGATGGCTACGCCCGTGCGACGGGCAAACCGGGTGTGGCCTTGGTGACCTCTGGCCCGGGCGCGACCAATGCCGTGACCGGGATTGCCACGGCCTATATGGACTCCATCCCGATGGTGGTGATAACCGGTCAGGTCGCTACCGCCTTTATTGGTTCCGACGCCTTTCAGGAAGTCGACGCGGTCGGCATCACCCGTCCCTGTGTGAAACACAACTTCCTGGTCAAGGACGTGAAGGACCTCGCCATTACCCTGAAAAAGGCCTTTTATATTGCGACCACCGGTCGCCCTGGGCCGGTCGTGGTGGACATCCCCAAGAATGTCACCGACCCCAACGTCAAGATTGCCTACGAG
>JAHEDA010000239.1 GCA_024641445.1 Gammaproteobacteria bacterium | reverse complement strand
GCCTGCCCCAACTGGTTGACCGAACCGGTAATGGCGAGGGATTGTTTGATCGGTGCATACGCAAGGGCCGAGAGCAGGGCACACAACTCGGCCATCGAGGCGCTGTCGCCCTCGATGCCGCCGTAGTTTTGTTCGAAGGCGAGACTGGCGGAGAGTGACAGTGGTTTGTCGCTGGCATAACGCGCGGCGAGGAAGGAGGAGAGGATGAATACGCCCTTGGAGTGGATCGGGCCGCCCATCTCGGTCTCGCGTTCGATATCGACGACCTCACCCTCACCCAGGCGCGCGGTGGCGGTGATTCGTGAAGGCGCGCCGAAGGCGAAGTTACCGAGGTCCATGATCGAGAGGCCATTGACCTGGGCTATTTTCTCTCCCTCGGTGTCGATAAGGAGCGAGCCTCGGCGGATCTCGTCATAGAGTCGATCGCGCACGCGGTCGACGCGACGGATCTGTGCATTGATAGCGGTCTGGATATCTTCACGCCGGACCTGTTGTTGCCCCGCCTCGCGGGCAAAGAAATCGGCCTCACGCAGCAGGTCGGCAATCGGGAGTACGTGTGTAGAGAGTTGCTGACTGTCTTCCACCATGCGCGCGCTGTGTTCAATGACGCGCGCTACCGCCTCTCGTTGTATCGGGAGTAATTCCTCGCGCTTGGCGATGGTCGCAATCAGCCTGGCATAGAGCTGGTTATTGTCTTCGCTGTACTCAATACGGTCCTCAAAGTCAGCGGCAACCTTGAATAGTTCGGCAAACTCCGGGTCGTAGGCATAGAGCAGATAATAAAGTGTGCGATCACCGATGAGGATGATCTTGATGTCGAGGGGAATGGGCTCGGGCTCGAGCGAGACGGTACTGACGAGGCTAAAGAGTTGCTCCAGGGTCTGGATCGTAATCTCGCGGGCGAACAGGATGCGTTTGAGCCCCTCCCAGGAATATGGTTGGGACAGCAGCTTGACTGCATCGAGGATGAGATAACCACCATTGGCACGATGCAGGGCGCCGGACTTGATCAGGGTGAAGTCGGTAAAGAGTGCGCCCATCTGTGCCATGTGTTCGATACGCCCGACAAGGCTGGCATAGAGGGGGTTGTCCTCATAGAGGATCGGTGCGCCCTTTGTCTTGCTATTGTCCACCAGCACATTAACTTCATAGCGGCGGAACGAGGGTTTGTCATGATCGCCAACTGTCGGGGATGCGTCTTCGTCCTCTTCACCACGAAACTGTTGCAGATTTTCAATGACGTTTTCCTGGGCATTGTCCAGATAGCCGATGACCTCGGGATGGGCGGCATATTTCTTTCTCAGGTCGTCGATTAGGTGGCCGACGGCGAAGAGGGCGACTTCACGGTTGAGTTCGCGCACCTTTTCGCGCGCCTCACGTTGCCACTGGGGTTGCTGGCGCAGGATGGTATTGAGTTGCTCTTCCAGCACGGCGATGATCTCGCGCAGGCGTGCCTGTTCTTTCTCTGGCAGTTTGTGAAACTCCTGGGTGTTGAGCACCTTGCCATCCTTGAGCGGGGCAAAGGCAAACCCGCGTGGGGTACGCAGTAGTGTGATCTGGTGGCGCTCGGCCTCCTTGGTCAGTTCGGCAAAGGCATTTTCGGCACGGTCCTTGAAGGTGTCTTCGATTTCGGCGATGCGGTTGTGATACTCCTCTGCCTCAAAGGCGGTGGGGATGGCGCTGCGCAGGTCCTCGATGAGGTGTTGGATATCCTGTTGCAACACGACACCCTGACCTGCGGGTAATTGAATACCGATGGGTTTGTGCGGTTGTTGGAAATTATTGACGTAGACCCAATCCAGTGGCGTCGATTGTGTAGATGCAATCGTCTCCAGATAGTGGTGGATGGTGGTGTGGCGACCGATCCCCGCCGCACCCAGGGCATAGAGGTTATAACCCTGGCTGCGCATGCCAATGCCAAAGCGCATAGCCTCGATGGCGCGCTCCTGCCCGGGTATTTGGGTTACGGGTTCGAGCTCGGCGGTGGTCTTGAACGTAAACTGCGTCGGGTCGCATTTGCGTGAACATTGCTCCGGTGTGAGCCGCAGTGAATCTGTCATAAGGTATGGGTATCCGGTCGAGGGCTAGTGGGTGGGTGATATAGACTATTATCAGTGCATCATGCCTGACGCATCAATAACACGGTAGCCGCTGCACAAGAAACTATGCAAGGACAAATACTCCAAATTAGTGAGGTGGTGATGTTTGTCGCCACTGCGAATGCCATGCCGATCCTTTTGCGGCAGGTAATGGGTCGGCGTGGGGATTGGCCACTCGATTTCGGTATTCGCCTTCGAGGCAGACAACTCTTCGGTACCTCCAAGACCTGGCGCGGCGTGCTGGCGGCGGTCCTGGGCGCTGGCCTGTTGGCACTGCTGTTGGGGCTTCAGTTCTTCAGCGGATTGTTGGCAGGTGGGTTGGCGATGTTGGGGGACCTGTTGGCCAGTTTTTGCAAACGTCGCCTGGGGCTGGCGCCGAGTAGCCGTGCGCTATTGCTGGATCAGGTCCCGGAGTCGCTGCTGCCTGCGCTGTATTTTTTACAGCAGGGCTATTTGGATGCCTGGGGCGTGGTGGCGGTGGTGGTGGTTTTTACATCGCTTGAGCTATTGGTCTCACCACTGCTGTTTTGGTTGCATATCAGAAAACGACCATATTAATGAATGCTAATTGCCACCCTGGCGCACGCTGTTTCCTATGCGATTTTGTCGGGTAAAATGCTTGTCCTGCTTCCGGCGATCCGTTTATCCTTTGGGCACCGCGTGATAAGCGGGGGGTCAAAAACAGTTGATGCAGTGTATGCATACTGGAATTGAATACGTATTAGAAAAAGATCGAGGTATAAGCATTATGGCAACAGGCACCGTAAAATGGTTTAACAACTCCAAGGGTTTTGGTTTCATCGCACCAGCAGAAGGCGGAGACGATGTATTCGTCCACTTCTCGGCGATCAAGTCGGATGGTTATCGAAGCCTCAATGAAGGTCAGGCAGTTTCTTTCGAAACAGAGAAAGGACCCAAGGGCTTGCAGGCGACCAACGTGGTCCCATCCTGATATCTGCTCTGTTCGCAAACAACAACGCCACGGCATGCCGTGGCGTTGTTGTTTGCGGGGGGTGGAAATTCGTATTATTCAGGTTTTGCGCTGGGTCGCGACCTCTCCCAACTTGGTCACATTGTCCTCGGCTGGTTTCACCAGAAACTGTTGCAGGGCCTTCATCAATTCTTGCGGATTAAACTTGCCGACATAGGCATCGGCACCGACATTGCGCCCCATCGTGATATTGGTGCTGGAGGATAGCGATGAATGCATTACGACAGGCAAGCCTTTATAACGAGCATCGGATTTGATCTTCTTGGTCAGTACGAAACCATCCATCTCGGGCATTTCGATGTCAGTCAGCACCACATCCACCAGTTCATAAATGGGTGTGTGGGTGGCCTCGGCGCGTTGGGCAATCGCCTCAAGTTTCTCAAGGGCCTCATTACCATTGCGTGCGCTGATATAGTTCACGCCCATTTGTTCAAGGGTCTTTTCGATCTGTTTACGGGCGATCGCCGAGTCGTCTGCGAACAGGACGGTGGCGGAATGCTCAATCTTTTGCATGCCTTCGTACAGGCTGGGGTCTTCATCGGTCTTCATGGTCTCGGCCAGGACGCGTTCAACGTCGATGATCATGACAATACGACCATCTTTTAATTCAGTTACTGCCGTGACCAGTCCATTCATGCGATTGGTGAGCATGGCCGGTGGGACCTTGATGTCATTCCAGTCCATGCGCATGATCTGTTCAACGGAGTCCACCAGGAAGCCCTGGGTATTGCGGTTGAACTCGGTGACGATGAGGACCTGCGGGGGCTTTTTGGTCTTGATACCGCAGAAGTGGGAGAGGTCCACGACCGGTATCATGTTGCCACGCAGGCTCACCAGGCCCATAACGCCCTCCGGCATATCGGGGGCATGGGTGACGGTGGGGCAGTTCATAACCTCGCGGATCTTGAAGACATTGATGCCAAATATCTCATCCCGCTGGGTAACTTCATCGAACCCCAGGCTAAACAACAGGATTTCCAGCCGGTTGGCGCCCGCCAGGCGTGTCCTCTCATCCACGGATTGCATCAAATTATTCATCAGGATTTCGTCCAGTTAAGTAATTGCCCACTAAGATTAGAATGGGTATCGGCAAATTGCGGCGGAAGTTTTGTGACAATTTGTGAAATCTATGGGGTTTAGTCTGGTGGGGCCGGGTATGCAGTTGGCCAAGTCTTGCCTATAGTGGGAGGGGGGAACTGAACCTTTAGCGGGATGTTGTTTAGGCCATGCATATGCGGGATTATCTACGTCACCCTTCGGACATCCCCCTGGATGTCCACCCCCTTGATAATCAAAATGCCGACACGCAGCAGCTACGCGACGTGAGTTTTGGCGGCATCTCGTTCGTCTCCCGCCAGCGAGTG
>JAHEDA010000238.1 GCA_024641445.1 Gammaproteobacteria bacterium | reverse complement strand
ACTTGATAAGGGTATGCGCCCCGAGATCAAATCGACCACTTTGAAAAAGTATGGCGTCACCCCCCCTGATACCATCACACTAAAAAATGAAGACCTCGCTCTCATCGCATTGGATAGTGATGAGGAGGAAAAGGAATTCTGGCTAGCCTGGCACAACTTCTATGTGATTACGCGCTATAATCACAGTGCGCTGTACGCGATGGCGGCCTATCAGCTGAGTCAGCGCATCAAGGAATTACGCTAAACACACGATACATTTTATTCAATACCCTAATTTAGCCAGGACATCTCTCAGGCTATCTTGTTTCAGGGAGACCGGTAAGTTGATATTTCGCAACACATACCACCTGACGCTACTCCTCGCAATCTCACTCATTCTCCCGGGCTGCGCCGGGTTTTCCCGCTATTCACAGTACCGGGACTCCGGCCCCGGCCGAGATGTCGATGTTGCACATATCCCCAATGCCGTGCCACGCAATGAACCCCTGAGTAAGGCGGGTAATGCCGACTCATACGTCGTCAACGGCAAACGCTATTACGTCATGCAGGAGAAGCAACGGCGAAACTATGTCGAGCGCGGCATCGCCTCCTGGTATGGCTCCAAATTTCACGGTCACCGTACCTCCAATGGTGAGACCTATGACATGTACGGAATGACCGCCGCCCATCGCAGTCTGCCGCTCCCAAGCTATGTAAAGGTCACCAACCTGGCAAACAATAAACAGGTTATCGTTCGCGTAAACGACCGCGGCCCCTTTCACCCCAATCGACTCATTGACCTCTCCTATGCCGCGGCGAAGAAGCTAGGCATCACCGGGCAGGGCACCGGCAAGGTTGAATTACGCACGGTTATGCCCGGTGACAACTCCATACGCCTGGCGGACGAAGGGGCAGAGGATAGACCTCGCGTCAATGAGTCTAACAAATCAGACGAATCGAAAATGTATCTCCAGGTCGGGGCCTTCAGTGACCGGCGCAATGCCGAGGCCTTGCGCAACCGACTGATTCAGGCCTGGCATGGTGTGCAGGTCGATACCGGCTACCGCTCGCATCAGAAGATCTATCGTGTACGCATTGGCCCACTCGCGAGCGTTGATGAAGCCGACCAGATAACCGCCCGCCTCACCGCACGAGGTTTTCACGAACCTCACATTGTGATCGATTGAACATTTCCCCGGTCTACGTTGTCTGACGCCGTGACATTTTCCACCCGGTACGTACAATAGCCCCATTCGCCCCCTCCCCGCAGACTTAGAAAAAAGGTATTCACATGCGTTTGTCAGTAAAAATCCTTGTTTCCGCCATCGCGCTCTTGAGTATGAGCACGGTACAGGCCGCACCCGAATTGGTCCCGGCGCCACCCAAACTCCCTGCAACGGCCTGGATATTGATGGATTTTCACAGTGGTCGCGTCCTCGCCGAGCAAGATGCCGACGGTAGGATCGAACCCGCCAGCCTGACCAAACTCATGGCGGCCTATGTCGTGATGTATGAGATGAAGAATGGCACCGTCAAGATGGAAGATATGGTACGGGTGAGCGAGAAGGCCTGGCGGATGAAGGGCTCGCTTATGTTCATCGAGGCCGGCAAACTCGTTAGCGTCAAAGACCTCATGCTCGGCATGATCGTTCAATCCGGCAATGATGCCACCGTGGCGCTGGCGGAACATACTGCTGGCAGTGAGGACTCATTCGTTAGTCTGATGAACCGCCACGCCGAGGTCCTCGGCATGACCCACACCCACTTTACCAATAGCACCGGTTGGCCTAGCCCTGATCACTACACCACTGCTCGCGACCTCGCGATCCTGACCAAGGCCATGATCCGCGACTTCCCCGATCACTACGATATGTACAAGATCAAGGAGTTCACCTATAACGGCATCAAACAGTCCAATCGCAATCTATTGTTGTGGCAGGATGATCGCGTCGACGGCGTCAAGACAGGCCACACCGAATCCGCGGGCTACTGCCTCATAAGTTCCGGGGTT
Organism: Gammaproteobacteria bacterium; assembly: GCA_024641445.1. GTDB lineage: Bacteria > Pseudomonadota > Gammaproteobacteria > UBA6429 > Thiohalophilaceae > JAHEDA01. The sequence goes on along the minus strand of JAHEDA010000238.1, from coordinate 2,464 downwards.
CAGCAAAATATGCGTCTGATCTCGGTGGTCTTGGGGACCAAGACCGAGCGCGCCCGCGCCCAGGTCAGTCAAAAACTCCTCAACTACGGCTTCCGTTTCTTTGAGACCTACCGCCTGCACGCCGCCGCCGAGCCCCTGACCAAGGCGCGGGTGTGGAAGGGCGCCGAAACTGAACTGGACCTGGGCCTGGCAGATGATCTCTTTGTCACGACCCCACGGGGTGTGAGACAGAAGGTATTGGCCGATATCAAAATGGACGCCACCCTCATGGCCCCCATCAGCAAGGGGCAGAAATATGGGGAGGTGGCCTTTCGCCTCGGCGATGAAGTTGTGGCCACGCGCCCACTAGTGGCCCTGCACGACGTCGCCATTGGTGGCCTCTGGAGACGCCTGATCGACAATGTCTCGCTCTGGTTTAACTAAATAAAATTTTGCATCCCACCGGGTGACACCCTGTCGCCCGGTGTAAAATGCGCACTCATCCTCCCCACGCAGGACCCACTACCATGTCTGCCGAACCCATCGTTTATCTTAATGGCGAATTCTTGCCCCAATCCCAGGCCAAGGTCTCGGTGTTGGACCGTGGCTTTGTCTTCGCCGATGGTATTTACGAAGTCATCCCGGCCTATGGCGGTAGACTCTTTCGTCTCGGCGAGCACCTGCAACGCCTGCAAAACAGCCTGGATGGTGTACGCCTTGCCAATCCATTAGACGATATTGAATGGGACCGCATCCTGGGCGAATTGATTAAGCGTAATGGCGGCGGGGATCAATCCCTCTACCTGCAAATAACTCGGGGTGTCGCCAAACGCGACCACGGCTTCCCCCCCGACACACCGGCAACAGTATTCGCCATGAGCAATCCCTTGAAGCCAGTGGATGCTGCGCTTTTGAAGAGCGGGGTCAAGGCCATCACACTCGAAGACATCCGTTGGCGTTTCTGCAACATCAAGAGCATCGCCCTCCTGCCGAATGTCCTGCTGCGCCAACAGGCGCTGGAACAGGGTGCCGCCGAGGCCATCCTGATCCGCAATGGCCTCGTGACCGAGGGCTCTGCCAGTAACGTCTTCATCGTACGCAAGGGTGTGATCATGACCCCACCCAAGTCCGAATTCCTCTTACCCGGCATTACCCGTGACCTTATCGTCGAACTCAGCCAGCGCCATGGCGTGCCATGTGAAGAGCGTGATATCCCTGAGGCATGGTTGGAGGAGGCCGACGAGATGTGGCTGAGTAGCTCACTCAAAGAGCTACTACCTATCACCACACTCAATGATAAATCCGTAGGGAGTGGCAGCCCCGGGCCAGTGTGGGCAAAGATGTTCGATATATTCCAGTCCTTCAAGGATGATATCCGTAAAACAGGCTAGGCGTGACCGACCAAAATCTCCTTGAATTTCCCTGCCGCTTTCCCATCAAGGTGATGGGGCGGGCCAGTGCCGAGTTGGAAATGGATATCGTCACCATCGTGCGACGTCACGTACCCGACCTCGGTGAGGGGGCCATTACCCAACGCCCGAGTCGCGAGGGCAATTACATCGCCTTTACCGTGACCTTGCAGGCCCGTAGCCAGCAACAACTTGACGACCTGTATCGTGAATTGAATGCGCACGCGCAGGTCGTCATGGTGTTATGAGTTGAATCACACGCGTGATAACTAAGCCACGGCCCGTCTTCCGCACTCTGGGACAACAGACCTACGAACCTGTTTGGCGGGCCATGCAAGACTTCACCCAACTACGCGGTGAGGACACCCCCGACGAGATCTGGTGGGTGGAACACCCCCCCGTGTTTACCCTCGGCCTGAATGGTAAAACCGAACACCTTTTAAACCCCACCGATATCCCCGTTGTGCAGATCGATCGCGGTGGTCAGGTGACCTATCACGGTCCCGGCCAACTGGTATTGTATTTACTCCTCGACCTGCGCCGCAGGCATCTGGGGATACGTCAATTAGTCGAGACCATGGAACTTGCGGTCATTGAGTTGTTAGCGGGTTTCAATATCACCGCAACGGGGCGGCGTGATGCACCGTGGGTGTATACCGAACGCGGCAAGATCGCCGCAGTAGGGCTGCGCATAAAACATGGCTGCACCTACCACGGACTCGCCCTCAATATCGACATGGACCTGGAGCCCTTCCTCCGCATCAATCCCTGTGGCTATGCGGGCATGCAAGTGACGCAGCTGAGTGACTTCACTCCACCACCCGCAATGCAAGGGCTTGCGCTGCAACTGGCACGCCGTCTGATGCGGCATCTCGGGGACACCGAGATTGAGAGCTAAAGATGGGGAACTCCTTTGCGCCATTGTCGAACAGGGGTTTTTCTCTATTCCACCAGGCAAGAAATGACTAACCAAAAAGGTGAAGAGACATGTTTATCGTCTTTAGTCGCATTATTGAGGCACTGCTAGTCCCACCGGGCTTTAACTTTCTGGTGATTGGTCTGGGAATGTGGTTGTG
>JAHEDA010000019.1 GCA_024641445.1 Gammaproteobacteria bacterium | reverse complement strand
CACGTTACAGGGTTAGGTGTGTGAATGACAAGTCCTTGCCATCGCCGTTACCGGGTCGGGCGCTCGCCAAAGATGGCCGTGCCGACGCGCACTATGGTAGCACCCTCGGCGATGGCCGCCTCCAGGTCATCGGTCATGCCCATGGAGAGTTCTGGCAGCGGGATGCCCGTGGCCTCAACCAGCTGGTCTCGTAGTTCTCGCAGGGCGCGGAACGGGGCGCGTTGTCTTGCGAGTTGTTCCGCCGGTGCCGGGATGGCCATTAAACCCACCAATTTCAGGTGAGGGAGATGGGCGATCTCCTTTACCAAGGCCTCGGCCGCAGCGGGGCTGGCGCCGGATTTAGTTTCCTCACCACTAATATTGATCTGTAGGCAGACCTTCAGTGGCGGCAGCGTCGGGTCGCGCTGTTCACTAAGGCGACGGGCGATCTTCAAACGGTCTATGCTGTGGACCCAGGCAAAGCCGCTGGCGATCTCCTGGGTCTTGTTGGACTGGATGGGGCCAATAAAGTGCCACTCCAACGGTAGCCTGGACAGTACCCGTATCTTGGCCACGGCCTCCTGCACATAACTCTCGCCAAAACAGCGCTGTCCGGCCTGATGGACCGCCTCCAGCGCAGCGGGGGGGTGGGTCTTGCTCACCGCCAGCAGGCGTACACTGCCCGGTTTGCGTCCCGCGGCCTGCTCGGCCGCAGCAATGCGTGCCCGGACGATTGTCAGGCGTTCGACCAGGGTTGTGACAGGGGCTGCTTGTGTCATGGGCAATAGTGGTGAAAAATGACTTTAAATTTTGGACGGTTTACCGATAACCCATTCTACAACGATAACTAACCCAGGACCTCATGAGCCGCTAGTGTATGGATATCACTGAATTACTCGCCTTTAGCGTCAAGAACCACGCCTCCGACCTGCACCTCTCGGCCGGGCTGCCCCCGATGATCCGCGTGGACGGTGACATTCGCCGTATCAACGTGCCGCCACTGGACCACAAGGCCGTGCATAGCCTGGTCTACGACATCATGAATGACAAGCAGCGTAAGGATTTTGAAGAGTTCTTCGAGACCGACTTCTCCTTTGAGATACCTGAGCTGGCGCGCTTTCGTGTCAATGCCTTCAATCATCACCGTGGCTCCGGTGCGGTGTTTCGTACCATCCCCTCCAAGATCCTGAGTCTGGAGGAGCTGGGTGCTCCGACGGTCTTCAAGGATATCTCCGATAACCCGCGCGGTATCGTGTTGGTGACGGGGCCGACCGGCTCGGGTAAATCCACCACCCTCGCGGCCATGGTCGACTACAAGAACAATAAAGAGTATGGCCACATCCTCACCGTCGAGGACCCCATCGAGTTCGTCCACACCAGCAAGAAGTGTCTGGTGAATCAGCGTGAGGTGCATCGTGACACCCTGGGTTTCAGCGAGGCCCTGCGTTCGGCCCTGCGTGAAGACCCTGACGTCATCCTGGTGGGTGAGATGCGTGACCTTGAGACCATTCGTCTTGCCCTTACTGCTGCCGAGACCGGTCACCTGGTCTTCGGCACCCTGCACACCAGTTCGGCCGCCAAGACCATCGACCGTATCATCGACGTCTTCCCCGCCGCCGAAAAAGACATGGTGCGTTCCATGTTGTCGGAGTCACTGCGTGCGGTTATCTCGCAATCACTGTTAAAAAAGATTGGCGGCGGACGTGTGGCGGCGCACGAGATCATGATCGCCACCCCGGCGATTCGCAATCTGATTCGAGAGGACAAGGTAGCGCAGATGTATTCCGCCATCCAGACCGGGCAGGGACAGGGCATGCAGACGCTGGATCAGTGTTTACTGGATATGGTGCGTCGTGGTCTGGTCGGTAAACAGGATGCACGTATGAAGGCGATGAACAAGGATGCCTTTATCTAATTCACCCGCGTTTTAAAATGGATGTACATCTATGGATTTCGAGTCGTTACTAAAGCTGATGGTGCACAAGAAGGCGTCGGACCTGTTTATCACCGCAGGTGTGGCACCCAGTATCAAGATCAATGGCAAGATCTCGCCGGTGACACAGGCCTCCCTGACGCCGCCGCAGGCGCGTGAGATCGTACTCAGTATCATGAATGCACAGCAACGTGTGGATTTTGAAAAATCGCACGAGTGTAATTTTGCGATTTCCGCCTCCGGTATCGGTCGCTTTCGTGTCAGTGCCTTTCAACAACGCAACCATGCCGGGATGGTGCTGCGTAAGATCGAGACCAAGATCCCCACGGTAGACGAACTAGCCTTGCCCTCGATCGTGAAAGACCTGGCCATGACCAAACGCGGTCTGGTGATCTTCGTCGGTGCGACCGGTTCGGGTAAGTCTACTTCGCTGGCGGCGATGATTGGTTATCGCAACAAGAACAGTACCGGTCACATCATCAGCATTGAAGACCCTATCGAATTTATTCACAACCACGAGGGCTGTATCGTCACCCAGCGCGAGGTTGGTCTGGATACTGAGAGTTTTGAAATGGCCTTGAAGAACACCTTGCGTCAGGCGCCGGATGTCATCCTCATTGGTGAGATACGCAGCCGCGATACCATGGACCACGCCGTGGCCTTTGCCGAGACCGGTCATCTGTGTCTGGCAACCTTGCATGCTAACAATGCCAACCAGGCCTTGGATCGCATCATCAACTTTTTTCCGGAAGACCGTCGCAATCAATTGTTGATGGACCTGTCCCTCAACATGAAGGCGTTCGTCGCGCAGCAGTTGATCCCGACCCCCGATGGACAAGGGCGCGCCCTCGCCGTCGAGGTATTAGTGAATACACCTCTGGCGGCTGATTTGATTCGCAAAGGTGAGGTCCATGCCCTCAAGGAATTGATGGGCAAGTCGCGCCAGCACGGTATGCAGACCTTCGATCAGGCCTTGTTCGACCTGTACAAGTCGGGCCAAATTACCTATGAGGATGCAATCAATCACGCCGATTCGGCCAACGAGCTGCGCTTGATGATAAAACTGGGCGAGAATCGTGGCACGGCGGACTCCATGTCACCCTCGCTGGATGGCGTCACCATTCAGGAGACGCGTTAGCGAATAGTGCTTGCCTCGCGGTTTGTTTTGCCGTATCAATACAGCCACCAAAACTTTACTACTAAATGGAGGTTGTTATGGCACTACAGAATGCGTCCCCACCCGTACGTCTTTTTCTCCTGATCATCTCTGCATTGATCTGGCTGGGTATTTATCTCACTGGGTTTGGCACGGTTCACTGGGTGTTGTACCTCCCCGCGGCCTTCCTGTTGTTTGCCGGTGTTACCGGTATCTGCCCTGGTATGATGTTTACCAATATGTTGGTGGGCAAGAAGTAGAAGCAGTCGTCAGCGGGTTACGCCCATGCAGTTATTAATATGCTAGTGCGTCTCCTCGCAACGTCCGTTGCAATTCTGCTGGCGATGCAGGTGGGGATTGCCTCCCCCCTGCATAACCAGCTTACCAACAATCCCTCTCCTTATCTCGCTATGCACGGCCATGACCCTGTGGCCTGGCAAGAGTGGAATGCCGAAGCCATTGCGCGTGCACGGCGCGAGAATAAACTCCTGTACGTCTCCAGCGGTTACTTCTCCTGCCACTGGTGCCATGTCATGCAGCGGGAGTCCTATCGTAATCCGGCTATTGCAGCGATTCTGAATAAGTATTTCATTCCAGTAAAAGTGGATCGTGAGCTGAATCCTGCACTCGATGCGCATCTGATCGATTTTGTCGAACGCACACAAGGTATCTCCGGCTGGCCACTCAATACCTTCGTTACGCCTGCGGGTTATCCCTTAGTGGGGATGGTCTATGTGCCAGCGGATAATTTCCTGGCGGTCCTCAAAAATCTTTCCGGCGAATGGCAACACCATCGGCTTGAGTTAGCGCAGTTGGCGGAGCGTGCAGCGTTGGAATTGGAGACACAGCGACACACTAAACCCATGCTGATTGGACCGGATGCCCCGGCTCACTTCCGTGAACGCCTGTTCCATGCAACTTGGGAGAGCGCGGATGAGCTACAGGGTGGGTTTGGCCAGGAGAATAAATTCCCCTCGGCGCCACAGATGTATGTCTTGCTCAGGCTTCAAAAGATAAACCCTGAACCACGGCTGGAAAAATTCTTGCACCTGACCTTGATGCAGATGGCAACACAAGGCCTGCGTGATCAACTTGGTGGTGGCTTCTTCCGTTATGTCGTTGACCCGGCCTGGCAGGTCCCGCATTTTGAAAAAATGTTGTATGACAATGCACTTATGGCGGTTCTGAATATGGAGGCTGCACAGGTGTTGCACGACCCGGTTTATGCCTCGGTCGCACGTGAGACCCTCGATTTCCTGTTGCGAGAGATGCGCAATCCAGATGGTAGTTTCATGGCAAGTTTTTCCGCCGTTGACGGCCAGGGTAGCGAAGGTGGTTATTATCTCTGGCAGCCTGAACAGGTGAGGCAGTTATTAACGAAGCAGGAGGCCACGGCGGCGATTAAGCTTTGGCAGGTACAGGGCGCGCCTGAATTGGAGGCGGGGCACCATCTGGTGCAGGCGATGTCTATCCCCGCGTTGGCCACGCAGATGCAGCTCTCCCCAGCGCAGCTTACCCAATTGTTAGATTCCGCCCGTGAAAAACTTTATACCGCCCGTAGCAAACGTAGCTTGCCGAAGGACACCAAGGTCCTGGCGGGTTGGAATGGACTGGCCCTTAGTGCGTTCATCAAGGGTGCCATAAAATTCCCCGACAAGGATTACCGAGCCGCCGCAGTGCGCTTACGACGGTTCATACAAACCAGTCTCTGGCGGGATGGACGCTTATTGCGCTCAATCAAACAAGGTGGATCTGGTTTTGGTCAGGCCGGTCTGGAGGACTATGCCTATGTGGGCGAGGCGCTTTATGAATACGCTAAATGGACTGGAGATGAGGCAGACTGGCGCTTAGCCCACGAACTGGTCTCGCAGGCGTGGAACAGGTTCTATTCGGCAGAGAAGGGTTGGCGGCTCAGCGAAAACTCGCTTCTGAAATATGGGGAGTGGGAGTCACTGATTGCCGAGGGGGCCATGCCTTCATCCTCCGCCGTACTTATGGCGATCACTCAGGGGCTGGCGGAACATGAACATGATGATGTCTTGCGTCATCGGGTGCTGGGTGCGCTGCAACAGGGCGGGCGAGAGATCGAGACCGCACCGTTCTGGCATGCGCAACAGATTATGAATCTGTTAGAAACGCCGGCGATGCTAAGGGCCGTCTCAGTCAGGTAACTCGCTATGTGGGTCGCGAGGTTCGAACTCAAATTGGGCAAAGGCGCGTGTTGAACGTAGTACGCGGGTAAGGCGTACGTCCATTACGCGCTTCTTCATATTCAAGGTGAGCGTACTGCCAATGTCGTAGGTATAGGCCGGTAATAACAGGCTGCGCGGCTGCTTCAGGCTGGGTTGGGGATAGATGTAGAGACAGCGTCGGTATTCGTGCTGACCCGGTGATTCATCGGCACGGCGAACCGCTACGGGCAGGACCCGAGTCGCCAGATTCATAATGCCCAGGTCCAGCTTTGTCTCGGCGGATTGATAGTAGTTGCGTAACCAACGAATGACACCGAGGTGCCAGCGTTGCTGTTTTTTACCCTGAAACAGATAGGCAACCACCTCGCCGACGCGGGCCTGCATGCTGTAACAGGCATGACAACGCAGGGCGATACCATTGGGGCTGATGTTGTGCTGTGACCAGGGATTCAGGGTGTAACTCTTGAATTGGTGACGCTTGTCGCGGGTGAGCGCATCCTGGTAGGCCGAGGTGAATAACACGCCATCGTCAGGGAAGGGGGCCAGCTTCAATTCGTCCATGGCGGGGGTGAAGGTGTTTTCGTCCGAGATGTAGTGATGCGCCGCATTTAACCCCAGAGCCATATGTACCTGAGAATTAATCTTGAATCGTTCCATGTTGCGGGCAGGGGCGTTGTGCCAGCTATCGGCCAGGCGTAGCAAGGTGTCACGTTCCTGCCACTCCTGTAGTGGCATGGCCGAGAATTCCAACTCGGCCGAGGTGTCACGCAGTAATTTTTGCAAGTGCTGATCCAGTTTCTTTCTAATTCCCGACAAGTCCAGTATCCGTGCTGTGCCTGCGGGTGGAAACGTGCTCTCGGCAAATTCATATTTCGGTCCGCAATCAGTTGCTAAATCGAGGACGTATTCGTGGAAGGTGGGTAGCACGTTGGCGGGTAGAAGTTGGCACTTGTCGGACCAATGCCCCATCCATTTGTAAATAACCTCGATCTCCATCTGCATGAGGTGATTAGGTTGTGTAGTGGCGGTCAAGAGTAGTTGTTTATAAAGATTCTCGATGGTGCAAGTGGGATTAGCCACTGGCTCGACCAACTGGTTGTCGATTTCATCCTGGAGCAGATTTTTTTGCTCAGCGTAGAAATAGAGTTGGTTGAGTTCCTGCCAGATGTGGGCCGGGACATCCTGATAAAAGGTATAGGCGACGAGCTGACGCTGACCGAGAAAGTGCATGGCATAGAAGAGCGATTCGATGAGGAGGAATTGCTCAGACGGTGCCAGTTGCTCGCGCGCGGCAAGTTCACTGAAGATGAGTTTGTAGCCGGTGGCAATCCCCTCGAATCCGGTCTGGAGTACCTCGACCAGCTGCATCTGCCGGTGCTCGAGTGGCAGGGAGAAATTGCGTAGTGGCATGGTCATATTTTTTTGAAGATTGGCCAGCACGTCCTGTAGTGTGAGTAACTGCTCGAAGCGCTCTTCGGCCGGATAGGCCGAACGATTGAGGGTGTTACATTGCGCTGCAAACTGGATCCCGGAGGCATGCGCGTTGGCCAGGGGCAGGGACTCCGCCCACACCTGCAGGTCCTTACGTCTTAGATAAGGGCGTGGTCGCTTGGAGATGTCTTGCGAGGGTACTTGAAGTTTTGGCAGGTTCATCCTTCCCCCGTCCATGAGTTTTACCGTAGCCGGGTGATCCTAGCCCCGGCCGAACCCGTATTACCAGTGTTTTTGCGGAATATTCATTAAAATCGCGAGTGAGTTGCCGTTTTCAACCCCGGTAGTTTCTGGAATGAGTTCAAGTTAGACGAGCGTCCATATATTAAATGGAGCAACAACCGTGAAGGCAATAAATTACTAAAATTAGGCTTGTAGTTAGACGATACATTAGAATGCGGTCGTGCGTAGAGTTGTCTAGTGCACGCCTAACGTAAATATAAGGATATGCTTATTTTCCCCTGGAGTATAATAAAAATGTTTAGTCACAATGTATGCCGCGCTGTTGCCTCTTTCTGTTTGCTGGGTTTATTTCTTGGGAGTGTTCAGGCACAAGACCTGATTTTGACCTCACCCCCGCGTGAAACGGCTGCTGAGGGTGACAAACTCTATGGACCTCTGGCCGCGCACCTGACAGCCCTGCTGGGTGTAAAGGTAGTCTATGAACACCCGACTGATTGGTTGGCCTTCCAGCGTGATATGCGCAATGACAAATATGATGTGGTGTTCGACGGGCCCCACTTTGTCTCCTGGCGCATGGTGCATCTGGGTCATGAGGTGCTGGTGAAGATGCCGGGCACCCTGGAATTCTTTCTGGCCAGATACAAGAAGGACCCTGTGGTGAAAGATATCGACGACCTGGTTGGTAAAAAAATATGTGGTATTTCCCCCCCCAACCTTTCATCACTGGTCATTCTGGATCGTTTTCGTAACCCCGTTCGACAACCCGTGCTCATCGGTGTCAAAGGCGGTGCCGAAGAGGTGTATACCGCCTTCAAGGCCGGTAAGTGTGAGGCCGCCGTATATCGCAACACCTTCTTTACCAAGAAACTCACTGACGCCCAGCGTGCGGAACTGGATATTATCTTCCGCAGCAAGGTCCTGCCCGATCAGGCTATCTCGGTCAGTCGTCGCTTAAACCCTCGTGAGAAGGCCAAGATCGTCGATTCATTGACGATGGGTAATGGCGTTGAGGTGATGAAACCCATTGTGCAACGCTTTGGCCCCAAGGGTGCCACCTCTTTTTTACCGGCCAAGGCCTCGGAGTATGAAGGGCTGAATGAACTATTGGAGGGCGTCATCTTTGGCTGGTAAGTGACATATTTATTCAAACCAAAAGGCCGCGATTGCGGCCTTTTTTATGGCATGTAGATGAGATGAATCAGCGGTTAAAAAACGCTACCACCTGACGTACGTGCGCTTCTTGTGCCGACGCAGTGAGAGTCTGTTGGCTACCGATGAGAAGGTTGGCCCTGGGTGCCAGTACCATAGTACAGAACATGCGTGCCGCAAATTCAGGGTCGGGAAATAGTTTATTGTGTGAACGTAAATATATCGTTAGGGGTTCAATGAAGCCGCGTGGCCCAGTCTGCTTGAATGCAGTAGCCAGACCTGATTGCCGTGCACCCTCTGTCAGCATCAGCCTATATAAACCAAGTACCTTGGGTCGCAGGTGAAAGCGCAATAACTGAACACCATAATGGAACAGCTCCTCGCCAAGGTCGGCCCTGTTAAAGGTGTAGGGTTCGACCTCGGTCGCTCGGGTCTGCTCCATGACCGCCACAAAGAGGGCCTCTTTTGAGGGAAAGTATCGGTAGACCGTTTGCTTGGTGACGCCTGCCGCCTGCGCGATCCGGTCCATGCTGGTGACGCCATAGCCTTCATTTAGAAAGAGATTTTCGGCTGCGCTCACTATTTGGGTAGATTTATCGATGAGGTTTGTGACGGTACCAGCCATGCCGAGTTGCCTTTTAGGTGTTGACGAATCATACTCACCGGTATGACAATATCATACCGGTGAGTATGATTATAGGCCGGGTGGTGGCATGGGACAAGCCTACGAGCGGGTCGATGTCGGAGATGCTGACTTAAATTAGAGGAAAGGTGCGTGCAATGAAGACTGGACAGGCAGAGGTAGGCAAAGCGGATCTATTTAAAGAAAAGGCGAGTGATTGGGATCGTCAGGAGATGGTGCGACAGCTCTCATCCGGTATCAGCCGCGCCATTCTTGATAACGCTGCCCTGCAGGAAGGCATGCATGTGATGGATTTTGGTGCGGGCACCGGATTGATCAGCACGCACCTTGCCCCACGTGTTGGAAAGATCACGGCGGTCGATATCTCAGTCGCCATGTTGGCCAAGCTGCTGGAAAAGCCCGAGCTAAAGGGCAAAGTAGAGGCCATCTGTCAGAACATTCTTGAAGAGCCACTCACTAGCAAGTTTGACCTCATCGTGAGCGCCATGGCCATGCACCATGTTGAGGATACCGAGAAGATGTTCCAGGCCTTTGCGGATCACCTCAAGCCCGGCGCCAGAGTGGCCCTAGCCGACCTGGATAAGGAAAATGGCACCTTCCACCCGCAGGATGTAGAGGGCGTTTTCCATCACGGTTTTGAGCGTGAGCATTTGCAGGCGATTCTCCAAAAGACTGGTTTTACCAATATTCGTTTCGTCGACGCACATACGGCGCAAAAGGAAGACCGGAGCTATCCGATCTTCCTGGTGCTGGCGACAAAACAATAATTAGACAAATATCAGTGTTTCAAGGGGGTGAGTTATGGATAGTGCCAAACACATACAGCTTGAATTGACACCACGTGCCGCGAAGGCATTGAGTGGTCTGAGCGAACCACTACAGGTACAGCTCGAATTACTGTTTAGCTGTCTGGTGCGAAAGCGCATCCATTTCTCTCCCCGTGAGCGCGGTGATGCATTTTCACTTCAGTGTGGGAATGACAAGGTTGCCGTCGAGTTTCGCCCCATCATGACCAAGGCGTGTACCATCAGTGGTGATGATGCCCCCGACTACGTCGATTTCCCCATCCAACGCGCCGAGGCCTTTATTCCGAAGTGGTTGAAACTGGATTTCAAAAATCAGCAATGGGCGGGAGAATTTGGCTGGGTCTAAAAATTGATATGCAAGTCGCCCCCAGATAGGTTTGAACACCGTCTTCAACTCCGATGGAGTGCGAAATTTGGCTAGCCCGCAAACTGGAATTCTACCCCTCGCAAGTGCCCATGCCTTGTTCATTACGCTTGATCTCGTACCCACACCGGCCGCATTGCAGCGGGTGCGAGGTGTGTTGGCAGCGATACCCGGGCTGACTCAAGAACTGGCGCAGGCATACCCGGATGCCTGTTTGAGTAGTGTGGTTGCCATCGGTGCCGGGGTATGGGAGGAAATTACCGAGTGTGTCCGGCCGACACAGCTCGTGGATTTCAAGGTGCGTACACATGGTCAGCGCAAGGCCCCCTCTACACCAAGCGACCTCCTTTTGCATATTCGCTCCGAGCGATGTGATCTTAACTTTGAGTTGGCGCGACGTATTCTGGAACAAGCCAATGGCGCGGTGATGATACGCGAAGAGGTCGCAGGCTTTCGTTATCTGGATGCGCGCGACCTCACTGGCTTTGTTGATGGAACAGAGAACCCCGAAGGTGATGAGCGCGCCGAGGTTGCCCTGGTGGGGAATGAGGATAAACAGTTCGTGGGTGGCAGCTATGTCATGCTGCAACGCTATGTGCATGATCTGACGCATTGGCGCGAGTTGATACAAGAGCAACAGGAACAGATTATCGGTCGCACCAAAGAGACAGACGAAGAACTGTCTGAGGATATCAAACCCGCCACGGCACATATCAGTCGGGTTGTCATCGAAGAGGAAGGGGAGGAGCTGGCGATACTGCGACACAGCCTACCCTACGGTGACAACCGTGAGGCGGGCTTAATGTTTATCGCCTATGCGCGCCACCGCGAGATATTCGACAAGATGCTGGGCCGTATGTTTGACCAGGAGGGTGAGGGTATACATGACCACCTGCTGGACTATACCCGGGCCGTCACCGGCGCCTACTATTTTGCCCCTTCACGAACCCGATTGGAAAAACTCGTCGCCTGAATGCATCGAGGAAATAATCTTCAGCCTGTCGCCTCCGAATGGCCATCGATCTGCAATATCTGAATCCATTGATTTGTATTAGTATGATCGTCAATGTTTATTATTGATACGGCGTACCACGAATGAACCTGCGTGACCTCCAGTACATTATTGCCGTGGCCGAGACCCACCATTTTGGCAAGGCGGCACGGCGCTGTTTTGTGAGCCAACCAACCCTGAGTGGTCAGATCAAAAAGCTGGAAGATGAGCTGGGAGTGGCGATCTTCGAGCGCACCAATCGCTCGGTCGAGATTACGCCGGTGGGTGCGACCATCCTGGAGCATGCGCGCCAGATCGTCGAGCAGGCGGATGTGATTCAACAACTGGCGCGTGCGCAACAAGACCCACTGGCCGGTCCCCTGCGTATCGGCGCCATCCCGACGCTGAGCCCCTATCTGATGCCTCTGATCCTGATACCCCTGCGCAAACAGCACCCGCAAATGAAACTGGTCCTGTCGGAAGAGCTGACCGATACCTTGCTGGAGCGCTTACGCAATCACGAGATCGATGCCGCCCTTTTAGCGACACCCGTGGAGGAGCAGGGTCTGGCGAGTATGACCTTGTTTGATGAACCCTTTTGGGTCGCCTTCCCACGTAAGCATCCCTTCTATACAAAGGAAAAAATCAGCCTCGCTGATCTGGATTCGGAGAACCTGCTCTTACTCGCTGAGGGGCACTGTCTGGCCAAACAGATCATGGACGTGTGTCACCTGAGTGAGCGAGAGGGGCGACAGGGTGAGATGGCCGACCTGCGTGCCTCCAGCCTGGAGACGCTTATACAATTAGTGCGTGCCGGGTTTGGCCTGACGCTCGTCCCTGCCCTGGCTATGCGTGGGACCTGGGTCACCGGCAGTGGGGTGGTGGCGCAACCCCTGGCGAGTGCCAATGCCTCGCGCCGCGTCTCCCTGGTCTATCGCCAGAGCTTTCCCAGGCAGGCCGCCTTGCAGGCCTTTGCCGAGATCATTCTCAACAACTTGCCCAATACCGTCAAACCACTCACGCACACCAGGGCGGCCAAAAGAGCCACCGTTCGTAAGCGCTAGTCCCGCATCCACCCTCTCCCGCCTAATGCCTATAACGATAGTCTATGACTATCGAAATGATATAGATAAACGATTTTAACAATTACTGCCGAATCCCGATAATTATCCCCGTAGACAGGATTCACCCTGAACAACGGAGGATAGGACGATGGCCAAGACAATGAGTTTTGCAGCAGTGCACTTCACGGTGGCATTCACCGTGGGTTACCTGATGACGGGTAGCGTGCTGGTGGGCGGTGCCATTGCGCTGGTCGAACCAGCGGTCAACACCGTCGCCTATTACATCCACGAACAGGTATGGATGCGATTGAAAAGGGCGGAGCGAGTTCCCTCGCACCACATCATGCAACAAATGTAATCAACCTTAATTAACTGATAGGAGAGTAATCATGTTTGAGAATCGCGAAGGCAAGAAGGTACCGCAGGTCACATTCCGTACTCGTCAAAACCATGAGTGGGCCGATATCACCACCGATGCAGTGTTCAAGGGTAAGACCGTGGTGGTGTTCTCACTCCCCGGTGCGTTTACCCCGACTTGCTCATCTACGCACGTACCACGTTACAACCAGCTCGCCACGACATTAAAGCAACACGGTGTCGATGAGGTGGTGTGTATATCGGTGAATGACGCCTTCGTCATGAACGAGTGGCAGAAGGAACAGAAGGCCTTCAACATCACCTTCATGCCGGACGGCAACGGTGACTTCAGCCGTGGTATGGGCATGTTGGTGCCGAAGAATGACCTCGGCTTTGGTGATCGCTCCTGGCGCTACTCCATGCTGGTGAAGGACGGTGTGATCGAGAAGATGTTTGTCGAGCCCAACAAGCCGGGCGACCCCTTCGAGGTCTCCGATGCCGACACCATGCTGGCCTATATCGCGCCGAAGGCGGCCAAACCACTGAACGTTACGGTGTTCAGTCGTGAGGGGTGTCCGTTCTGCGTGCGGGCCAAGGGCATGTTGCGCGACGCCGGTATCCAGTTTGACGAGTTGGTGTTGAACCGCGACTTCAACGAGTCGACCATCCGCGCCGTCTCGGGCAAGACCACGGTGCCACAGGTCTTCATCGATGGGGTTCGCATCGGTGGCTCGGAAGAGCTGGAGGCGTATCTCGCCAAACAGGTGAAGCGCGTCGCCTAAATATCGGCAAGTTAATGCGGGCCCAGCGGGGCCCGTACTTTTAAGAAGGAGCTCGGCATGAAACAGAGGCATTTCGACTTAATTGCGATCGGCGGCGGTAGCGGCGTGGGATTTAGCCTCCAGCACGGTTGCACCTAATGGGCATACCACATTGCTCCTGCACGGTATATATGTTGACCCGCAATATCACCGCCAAGGCATTGGGCGGCAACTATTTAATGCCGCCGTACAGTCAGCCCATGACATGCACGTGGGCGGATGGTGGTTAAGGCGCAGAAGGGTAGTGACGGATTCTATCTTGCACAGGGGATGCGCAACCTCACGGTCGATGACCCGCAGCGTGAGTTTGAAAATCGGTACTGGAAGGATATTCCATGAGTAGGTCTGACTTGAGTAGATACCTGGCTAAATAAATCGGACATGTCTCGATTAAACAAGGCCGAATCCGGAACTTACCCACCTATACGATGTCTCTGTAAGCGCAGTACTCAGACCTAAATAAGTGTTCCGAAATGGTACCTATCAAACATTTCTTCTCCCTCCGGGACCTCGGTGCCGCTTGACGGTAGAAGGCTAGGATGAGGGGGTAGATAGATACCATTTCGGAACGGTTATTTAGGTATTGCGCACACGTCATATCATTTATGTTTTAACAATCAGACACCGCAGGTGGTCACCTTTCATGGATATCAATACGAAAGTCGTCAATCGCGTCCCGCACATCATTCTGCTCTACTGGGTCATCAAGATTGCCTCCACCACCCTCGGCGAGACCGGTGCCGATATGTTGTCCATGACCTACAAGTTGGGGTATGCCGAGACGATTGTTTTGTTTATGGTGGCCTTCCTGATCTTTCTTGGTATCAAGCTTGCGATTCGCCGGTATGAACCGGTGACGTATTGGCTAACCTTTACCGCGAGCGCGCTGGTGGGGACGGCTATTTCTGATTTTATCGATCGGACGCTGGGGCTGGGCTATGCGGGCGGTTCCGCTCTATTGATCTCACTATTACTGATTATTCTCTTACTCTGGTACAACAAGGAAAAATCCATCAATGTCGAGCGCATCACCAGCCCCAGTTCTGAAATATACTATTGGTTGGCCTTTCTCATCGCCAACACCCTGGGCACGGCGGCGGGAGATTTTGTCGCAGACCAACTGGGATTAGGCTTCGCTGAGGGCGCGATGATATTCACTGGCTCACTGGTAGTGATCGCACTGCTACATTATCTCACCAAAATTTCGGGGGTGTGGTTATTCTGGTTGGCCTTTGTCTTGACGCGTCCGTTTGGTGCCACCTTTGGTGACTGGCTGACCAAACCCTTCGAGAAGGGTGGCATGGAATTGGGGACCGTGGGGGCGTCATCCTTCTTTGCGGCAATATTGATCCTGGCCGTCGCACGCGAGGCGTGGCTTGAGCGATCAGGCAGGGCAATTCCGGAACTGGATTAGTACATACCACATCGCCGCCTAACAACTGTTCCGAGATAGTACCGACCAGCGACCGTCCCCTTCTCCCACCGGGACCTCGGTGCCGCTTGACGGTAGACGACTCCAAGGCTGGACGAAGGTAGAACAATGCAGGAGCAATAGTCGGGCGCGACGCAGGGTGTCAAACCAGAAGGTTGGGATGAGGGGATAGATGAGTACACTATCCTTCAGTAGATCAGTCAGGCAATTGTCACCAGCCAGGGTAGTGCGCTATAACGGGCACTCTGGATGTGCAGAAGTGTCTACAGAAAGTCTGCATGAGGTTCATCGGTATCCAGTCAGATTAGACGCAGGAGCCTTGCATGCCATCAAGACACAGTCCCACAAGAGAATGTGCTATATGCGGTAAGACTTTCGCCTCGCGTGATGTCATTTCGGGTGAGATCATCCGCGCTGAGATTTCAGCGGAGATTCAAAAGTCACAGCCGGAGTGGTCGGCAAATAAATTTATTTGCCGCAATGACCTGGCAATATTCCGCAATAAATATGTTCACGCCTTACTTGAGTCGGAGAAGGGTGAGCTTTCGGTGCTGGAACACGAGGTCATGCAGAGCTTGCGCGAACACGAAATCCTCTCAACCAACGTTGAGGAGGAGTTCGAACAACAATGGACCTTCGGTGAGCGTATGGCCGATCGCATTGCGGCCTTCGGGGGTAGTTGGGCCTTTCTCACCAGTTTTGCCGTTTTTATCCTGGCGTGGATTGGCATGAACTCATTTGTATTACTCACCCGCCCACTCGACCCCTATCCCTATATCTTCCTCAACCTGATACTCTCCTGTCTTGCCTCGATTCAAGCGCCCATCATCATGATGAGCCAGAACCGTCAGGAGGCGAAAGACCGCATCCGTTCACAGCACGACTATCAGGTAAATCTCAAGGCCGAGCTGGAGATCCGCCAGCTGCATGAGAAGGTCGATCACTTGCTTTCACATCAATGGGAGCGGCTGGTGCAGATACAGGAACTTCAGCTGGAACTACTCTCAGACCTTGGTGCAAAACAGAAATAAATGAAATATAGATCTGTATGTTTCAGACAAATTATGCCATTTTGATGCCACCTGGTTGTCCAACGTTGCTTGTCCACAAAAGTGGCGCTAGATCAATATCAAGAACGAAGCCTTTCGAACAAGATGATGGTGGCGAATTGAATATGTTATTTTCAAAGGTCTTAATTGCGATTGCAAGTGGTGCAACCATTGGCTTTGGTATAGGGCATTTTTTTGTGCCAAGGGCATGGAATTGGTATTCCTACATTGATGTACAGGCAACAGAATTGATAATAGCGGTGAGAGCAATAAATATATTTTTCTCGCTATCATTGGTGCTATTTGGATTGATAAATATATTATTAATATTTGGAGGGAAGAGTAATCGATATTCAATACTAGTAGTTCTTGTCGCGACAAGCATTTTGTGGTCCGTAAGAGTACTGCTGCAAATAATTTACCCGCAAGGGTCAACGAATATCGTACTCCAATATGGAATGCTTTTTTCATTCATCCTGATATGGCTATGCTATCTAATTGCTCTATACAACGTTATGGCGCAGAGCAATTTCGGCCAACAATCGCTCCGTCCCGACTCGGGGCAATGGCCCTCGTGGGTTAACGTGTGCGTTGCGGACAGACTGTGGTTTCGTGCACAAAATGAATTAATCGCGTGAAGTGGTGGGCCCGGTAGGACTTGAACCTACGACCAAGGGATTCACGTAATCTTGATATTTCTATCAAGCGCGGACTATATCATCACCCACAACACCGAAATGATCGTGGTTTGTTTGGGCGTGGGACGCTCTAGCCTGTTATTAAGGACGCTTTGGTTAATTAAACCAGTCCTCAGGTAGTCTCTGCACCTTCCGGGAGTGTACTCCCGGCTGGGCTCAGGATTGCCATCAACCACTAAGTGATTGGTAAGGTTTCCCTGAATTCATCCCATTCATTTCATTGCTCTCACAATGAACGCACCATTTGATGAGTCCCCTGCTCTAACCAACTGAGCTACAGGCCCGTTAACAAGTTTCTCTCAGGAAACGAGTGCGGCAATTATAGCCTGTTTATGCTAGCTCACAAACAGAAAGGGCACCTTTCGGTGCCCTCAAATAACGGTTATTGCTGATTTGTTATTCCATATCCAGGAAGCTGCGCAGGTGATCCGAGCGGCTGGGGTGACGCAGTTTGCGCAGGGCCTTGGCCTCGATCTGACGGATACGTTCACGCGTGACATCGAATTGCTTGCCGACCTCTTCCAGGGTGTGGTCGGTGTTCATGTCGATACCGAAGCGCATACGCAGCACCTTGGCCTCGCGCGGGGTCAGGCTGTCCAGGATGTCCTTGACCACATCGCGCAGG
>JAHEDA010000018.1 GCA_024641445.1 Gammaproteobacteria bacterium | reverse complement strand
ACGCAGACCAAGAAAGTCGAATTTGACCAGGCCAATGGCCTCGACATCATCTTTATCGAACTGCGTTACGGTATTATCCGAACCCTGCTCACAATAGAGCGGAGTGAAATCGGTTAGGCGTGAAGGCGCGATCACCACACCACCGGCGTGTTTACCGGCATTGCGCGCCAGACCTTCCAGCGACTGCGCCATATCAATGAGGGCGTGCACCTCCTCATCGTCTTCATAGAGCGAGCGTAACGCCTCCTCCTGCTCCATCGCCTTCTCCAGCGTCATCCCGATCTCAAAGGGGATCAACTTGGCGATGCGATCAACAAATCCATACGGATGCCCTAACACACGGCCAACATCCCGCACCACCGCCTTCGCGGCCATGGAGCCATAGGTAATAATCTGTGAGACCCGGTCACGCCCATATTTCTGCGCAACATACTCGATCACCCGGTCTCGTCCCTCCATACAGAAGTCCACATCGAAGTCGGGCATGGAGACACGCTCAGGATTCAGAAAGCGCTCGAACAGCAGGTCATAGGCCAACGGATCAAGGTCGGTAATCGTCAACGCGTACGCCACTAGCGAGCCAGCGCCCGACCCTCGACCGGGGCCGACGGGCACCTCGTTCTCTTTGGCCCAACGGATAAAATCGGCAACAATGAGGAAGTACCCCGGGAATCCCATCTCGATAATGACATCAAGTTCGATATCCAGGCGCTCTTCGTATTCACGCCGCCGATCACTCGCATCGCTCGCCGAGGCATCAATAATGCGCTCCATGCGTTTAGATAATCCTCTCCTCGATTCGCTACGCAGGAAATTATCAATGGAGCTACCGTCGGGCGTTGGAAAGTCCGGTAGATAATTCTTACCCAGGGTCAGCTCGATATTGCAGCGTTTGGCGATCTCAATCGTATTCGCCAGGGCCTCGGGCAGGTCATGGAAGAGTTCCTGCATCTCCTCCGCACTACGCAGGTATTGCTGATCGCTATAGAGTCGCGGACGCCTTGGGTCATCCAGGGTACGTCCTTCATGAATACAGACACGCGCCTCGTGTGCCTCATATTCGTCCTTGCGCAGGAAGCGCACGTCATTCGTCGCCACGATGGGCAGATCATACTTGATCGCCAGCTCTAGTACATCGTGAAGATAGGCCTCCTCTTGTGCGCGTCCGGTGCGCTGTACCTCGAGATAGAGCGTATTGGGGAAGAGTTCCTGCCACATCGCAAGGCGCTGCTCCGCCTCGTCCCTACCCTGATTGAGCAGGGCCATGCCGACATCGCTATGACGACCGAGCAAGGCGATAAGACCATCACTATGTCCACGTAGCCAATCACGCTCCAGCATGGGGATACCTCGATGCTGCCCATGTTGATAGGTTTGTGTTACCAGTTCGGTGAGATTGGTGTAACCCGTGGCGTCTTTGCATAACAAGACTACACGCTCAGGCTGATTAGCATCCTGTGTATTGTGAAGCCAAAGGTCCGCACCGACGATAGGCTTAACCCCTGCCGCCATGGCGGCCTTATAGAATTTGACCATGGCAAACAGATTGCTTTGATCGGTAACCGCCACCGCAGGCATCCCCGCTGCCGCCGTGGCCTTAACCAAATCTTTGATCCGCACTGAGCCATCCACCAGCGAATATTCGGTGTGTAGGTGCAGGTGAATAAAGCTCGGCGTCATGAGGGAGAGTTTCAGCCGATTCCGCTTGGGATTCAAGGGTTGACAAGTTCGCTCAAGTGCACGTGGGGTGAAATATTGAAGCAGCAGGCTGGCAAATTACCCGCCAGTATTCAAGGTCTAGAGTTCTGCCGGGTGGACCCGAGGCAAATCAAACCAGAAGCATGAGCCCTTATCGATCTCACTCTCAACACCAATCTGGCCTCGCATCAACTCAACGAGTCGTTTGGTAATCACCAGACCGATGCCTGTTCCTTGCACGTTTGATTGCTCTGCCTCCAAACGATTGAATGACTGGAACAACTGAACTTGCTGTTCCGGTGATAACCCAGGGCCCGTATCAATAACGGACATGCGGACAGTCTCACCGTCTTCCGTAAGCACACACGTCAAGCTTACTTGACCAGAGGGCTTATTATATTTTATCGCATTGGACAAAAGATTTAATAATACCTGTCGCAACCGAGTCCTGTCAGCCATGACATAGACAGTACCACTGCAACGTATCTCAGTGGTGACCGTAATGTTACGTGATGTTGCCATCGGGCTAACCAGATGTAATGCATGTTTGAGGATGGGCAAGAGCTCTACCTCTACAAGGTTCAGCACCATTTTGCCCGCCTCAATGCGCGCCAGATCCAACACTTCATTTATTAGTTCAAGCAGGTGCTCGCCAGCACGCATTACCTCGTGAATATTATCCGTCTGTGATTCCGATAATGGGCTTTCATCGTCGGTCAGTAATAATTGGCTAAAGCCCAGAATGGCATTCATGGGGGTACGCAGCTCATGACTCATGCGGGATAAAAACTCTGATTTGGCTCGATTGGCCTGGTTGGCCAAGTCCTTCTGCTCCTCCAAATTCTCCTCCAACAATTTTCGTTGGTGAATATCCTGAACGACTCCCAACATGCGTAGCGGCTTACCGTTTGAATCACGGACCACATTACCCTTTTCACTTAGCCATCGTACGGTACCATCGGGCCAGACCACGCGGTGTTCGATGTCATACACAGCGCTGTGTTGTACACAGTTGTTGACGGCATCCACGACCATCCGTCGATCATCAGGGTGAATGGCATTGAGAAAATTATCGTAGGTTGTCTCGAGTTCGCCATTTGGATAACCGAATAAAGGGGCTATCCGCTCAGACCAAACCAGCACGCCACTGACGATATCCCAGTCCCATGTGCCTATATTGGCAAAGATTTGGCTGCGCTTTAACCGCTCTTCTTTGACCGCAAGTTCTCGACGGTGCTCTTCATTCTCGCTTAACGCCACATGGAGCTCTTGTTGCAGACGATATAGCCAGCGTGATCTATTCACGCGCGCGGTGACTGCCGCCACAAGATGGCCAGGCTCGACAGGCTTCGTCAGAAAGTCATCGCCGCCAAGATTCATCGCGTAGAGTTGTTTACCCAAGTCATGCTCGGTTGAGAGAAACACGATTGGCATTTGTGCGAAACTGTCATCCTGACGAATAACGGACGCCAACTCCAGGCCAGAGCACTCCGGCATATAGACATCCATCAGGACAAGATCGGGGGAGAACTCGCTTAAGGCCTCCAGGCACTTAAGAGGGTCATCAATAATCATCGTCCGCATCCCTGCTTGATGCAGGATGGTGGCGTGGTATTGCACAAGCGTTTTATCATCGTCAATGATCAATACCCGGTAGGCCTCGCGTGGAACGCGTGTAGTCAACCCATCGAGCGTACTAATAAATTTTTCGAGATTGAGTGGCTTGGTAAAATAACGTGCAGCCCCTGCATGCACCGCTCCAAGCCGCGACTGAATATCGGAGCGCATTGAGATCATAATTATTGGTGGTAGATCCAAATATTTACTGTGGAGCTTTTGCAGGATATGCACCCCCCCCACATCATCTTCTGGAAACACGATATCCATAATGATGGCATCGGGCCAACGATTGGTATAGGCCTGTTCGAAACTCTCGAGGGTATGGAAGGTCCTGGTCAAAAAGCCTGCGGCGGTCAGCTTCATACCGATCTCACTGGCCGTGGAGACATCGTCTTCGACCAGATACACTAGGCGGGAGGAATCGTGTTCACTCTTAGAGTGAGGTATTCCCACCGACGAAATACCGTCGACACTGTTTAAACCAGACAAGCCACCGTTTAGAAGCGCGTCGCAGGACTCCTGCATTTGTGAATATTCAGGAGGCGTCGGAACACGACCCTTATCATTTAGGTTCTTAAGAAAATGCTCCATGGCCCGGGCGCTGCGACTCAGATCAGGAAGCCCAAATGTTGCGCCAGACCCGGCTAGGGTATGGCAGGCATGATGTAACTTCTTTGCAAGTTCGGGCTCCCAAGTATCACATAATTGGAGCCAAAGCTTACCGATAACCGCCAGCTTGCTCGGCAATTCCTGCAGATAGGAATGACGCAGTTCAGCAAGGCGGCGCTCGACCTCATCTTTGTCTACTTTGGCCATGCGTTTGTTCTATCTTTAAATTCAGTATATTCAGCAGTTAAGATACGTGTTACCGGCCTCACTATCCGTGAAGGGCAATCCAATTGCAAGATACCCAACCTCGCCCGTCGGTGATAGTAATTTGGCCCACTCGAGGGTAATTTCTATATATCTACAGACTTCAACGTTAGGGGATCATGACCTAATCAAAGACAGAGGGCAGAGGAAAACTGGGCCTTGAGGAACTCCATCTGGTCAGAAAGGATCAACCGGTTGCGAAGCACCAGATACTCGGCATGATTGGGCACATAGGGGATCGCCAGCAGGGCCATTTTTGCCTGTTCTGGTGTATACCCCCCCTTGTGGGTGTTGCAGCGTTTGCAGGCAGTGACGACATTCGACCAGTGGTCCCTTCCCCCTTGCGACAGGGGTTTGACATGGTCGCGGGTGAGTTCAGTCTCATGATGTTCGCGCCCACAGTACATGCACAGATGGTGGTCCCGTCGGAACAGCTCGCGATTGGTGAGGGGGGGGGCGTGGTGGTGATGCTTACGCTGATACTCACCGCGCAGGGCAATAATCGAATTAACCTCAATTTGGCTACGCAGCCCGGTGACTCGACTGTAGCCGCCATGAAAGGAAAACATATTCTCTCCCGCCGTCCAGGCCACCATGCCCTTGGCATACATGCAGATCGCCTCCTGCCAAACCATCCACTTGACGGGCTGGCCCGTGACATCTAGCCGGAGGATCAAAGGTTGTGACATCTTTAACTCCAGTATCTACCAAAATAGCGTCCGTTTAGACCTGCGGACTAGCCTACGCTTTTACTACACCCCAAATCTATTCCATTTTCAATACCGCCTGCACCGGGGCATAGGAACGCCGGTGAATCGCGCAGGCACCAAGCTGCCGAAGAGCATGTCGGTGTTGCTCGGTTGGGTAGCCTTTGTGGAGTGCGAAACCATAGCCGGGATACTCCACATCCATGGCCGCCATCTCAGAGTCACGGTAAACCTTGGCCAGGATCGAGGCCGCGCTAATGGCGGGTATCGTGGCGTCGCCCTTCACAATGGCCTCAGCTGGGCAGGGTAAGTGCGGGAGCTTATTCCCATCGACCTGACAAAAGTCTGGGGCAATCCTCAACGCAGCCACGGCACGCTGCATGGCTAACAGACTCGCCTGAAGGATATTCAGTTCATCTATCTCTTTCACCTCGGCCCGCCCGATGGCCCAGGCCATCGACATCAATTTGATCTCTTCGGCAAGGAATTCCCGTTTAGCCGGACTCAATTTCTTCGAGTCGGCCAGGCCCTTTATGGGGCGAGCCGGGTCGAGGATAACGGCAGCGGCGACCACTGGCCCGGCCAGCGGACCCCGACCGACCTCGTCAACACCGGCCATTCGTCGCACATTGGCCGTAAAAGTAAACATCTCTTGCATTTATACTCTCTTCAATAACATTTCATCCGCAGCATACCCTCACCCAATTAGGTATGCCAGTTTCGCCGCCATACAATTGATTTGTCATGTAAACAATGCGAACATTATGACCTCAATTAACCTCCCTACCCGGCGAGACCCCCCAGGTGCAAGCGATCAAAACTGCGGTTATTGGCGTTGGATATCTCGGCAAATTCCATGCTCAGAAGTATTCCCAACTTCCAGGCTCCGAGCTCATCGCAGTCTGCGATGCAAATCAGGACAATGCCTCCTCCATCGCCCAGCAAAATGGGGTGGAGGCCGTCACCGATTATCGGGAATTACTGGACCGGGTTCAGGCAGTCAGCATTGTCGTACCCACTCAACGCCATTACGAGGTTGCCAAAGAGTTTTTACAAAAGGGTATTCATGTCCTGTTGGAAAAACCAATTACCGCTACCGTGGCAGAGGCCGAGGAACTCGTCGCAATCGCCGAGGCAAACCAAGTCGTATTGCAGGTTGGACATCTTGAACGCTTCAATCCCGCGATCCTCGCACTTGAAGATATACTGGAACAGCCGTTGTTCATCGAATCGCACCGTGTCGCCCCATTTAATCCTCGCGGCGCCGATGTCAACGTCGTCCTTGACCTCATGATTCATGACATCGATATTATCCTCGATATTGTCGGCTCCCCTCTTAGCAATATTGATGCAAATGGTGTCTCGGTGTTGTCGAAGGATATCGATATTGCCAATGCACACCTGCGCTTTGAAAATGGTTGCGTCGCCAATGTTACCGCCAGTCGTGCGGGGATGAAGAGCGAGCGCAAGATGCGTCTGTTTCAGCATAATGCGTATATCACCATCGATTTTCAGAACAAGAAACTGGGCATCCATCGTAAGGGCGATGGCGAGTCACATCCTGGTATCGCGAATATCGTCAGTGAAGAGCGCGTATTCGAACAGGGCGATGCACTCAAGAGTGAGATCGCCGCATTCATCAACAGCATACAGCGTGGTCTCCCCCCTGTGGTCAGCGGTGCCGATGGTAAGCGCGCACTGGAGACAGCAATGGCCATCACACAGCTGTTAAAAAAGACAACATAATCACGTCTTATTGAAACGAGGTAGTTACATGATCCCAATGGTTGACTTGAAAGGTCAGTACCACAAGCTCAAGGCGGAGATCGACACTGCCCTGATGACGGCATTGGAGAACACCCAGTTTGTAATGGGCCCTAATGTCAGCGCATTCGAGCAAGAGGCCGCCCAATATCTTGGCGCCAAGCATGCGGTTGCGTGTGCCTCCGGGACTGATGCACTGCATCTTGCCCTGCGTGCCGCAGGACTCCAACCCGGTGACGAGGTGATAACAACCCCTTTCACCTTCATCGCCACTGCCGAGGCAATATGCTACATCGGCGCGGTACCCGTCTTTGTTGATATTGACCCCAAGACCTTTAATATCGACCCTGAGCTAATCGAACAGGCGATCACCCCGAAGACCCGCGCTATCATTCCCGTACACCTGTTCGGCCAACCCGCAGACATGCCACGCATTACGGCAATCGCCAAGAAACACAATCTCATGGTTGTGGAGGATTGTGCCCAATCCTTTGGTGCTGCCATCGGTAAGACCATGACCGGTAATTTTGGCATTGCGGGTTGCCACAGCTTCTTCCCGAGCAAGAATCTCGGGTGTTACGGCGATGGCGGCATGATTACCACCAACGACGATCACCTGGCCAATGAGATGAAGGTTCTGCGCAATCATGGCAGTTATGAGCGCTATCATCACAGCATCATCGGATACAACAGCCGTCTGGATGAACTACAGGCTGTCATCCTGCGCATCAAATTGAAGCATGTCGAAGAGTATAATCGTGAGCGGCGACGTGTTGCCCATACCTATAGCAAACTGCTGGCTGACATCGTTACTCCACCCTTTGAGGATGAAAT
This sequence comes from Gammaproteobacteria bacterium, assembly GCA_024641445.1. Taxonomy (GTDB): domain Bacteria; phylum Pseudomonadota; class Gammaproteobacteria; order UBA6429; family Thiohalophilaceae; genus JAHEDA01. The sequence goes on along the minus strand of JAHEDA010000018.1, from coordinate 9,499 downwards.
CGGTAATCATGTCTATCATCAATATACCCTTCTGAGTAGCCAGCGTGATGCCATCATGAAGGCCCTTAGCGATAACAAGATTTCCTCAGCCGTCTATTACCCCATTCCTCTGCACAAGCAAAAGGTCTTTGCGGTAGACTATGCTGACATCCCCATGCCCGTCAGCGAGAAGGTGGCCTCAGAATGCATGTCGCTACCCATCCACCCCGACCTGGGTGAATCCCAGATCAAACGGATTGTTGATGTCATCCGTAGCGCCTGCAAGTAAACCGCATACCCCTCAGCGAGTCATGATCATCGCCGGGGAGGCCTCCGGCGATCTACATGCCGCCAAGGTAGTCCACGCAGTCCTGCGAAAAGAACCCACGATAGAGTTCTTTGGTATCGGTGGAGATTGCATGCGTGAGGCCGGTGTGGAAACACTGGTGGATTCGGCAGAACTGGCCGTGGTGGGACTGTTTGAGGTGCTGGCTCATCGCAAAGTCATTTTCGGGGCGCTGGATCAAATGCGTCAAATCCTGCGCACGACCCCACCCGATTTGCTACTTCTTACCGACTATCCCGAATTCAATCTCCGCCTGGCCAAGACGGCCAAAGAATGCGGCGTAAAGGTGCTCTACTATATCAGCCCGCAGGTCTGGGCCTGGCGACAGCATCGTGTACATACGATACGTAAACGCGTCGACATGATGGCCGTGGTCTTTCCCTTCGAGGAGGCCTTCTACCTCAAACACAATGTACCAGTACGATTTGTCGGGCACCCACTCGTAGAAGAGGTCAACGCCAGCGCAGATCGCAACACCCTTTGCCGCGAGTTTGGAGTCGACCCGAGTCGACCCGTCCTCGGCCTTTTTCCCGGCAGTCGTCGTAGCGAACTAAAGCGGCTCCTCCAGACCATCATGGAGTCCGCACAAGAGCTTGCACGGCAACGTACAGATATCCAGTTTCTCTTGCCGCTCGCCTCTACCCTTAAGGCCGACATGGTTATCCCTGCGATCACGCTGAGCGGACTTGACATAAAGCTTATTCGCCATCGAAGCCATGATGTCATTGCAAGCTGCGATGCCATTATTACCGTCTCCGGCACGGTTACCCTCGAGATTGCCCTCCTTGGCACGCCGCTTGTGGTCATCAATCGCATCGCCTGGCTCTCGTACTACATTGTTAAACGACTGCTAAAGATCCCCTATATTGGTCTCTGCAATATCGTGGCAAATAAAGAGATAGCCCCGGAGTTTATCCAGCATCGGGCGACGCCGAAAAATATCAGTGGCGCCTTATTACGCATTCTGAATGATGATAGCTATCGCATGAACATGCGAAATGAGTTGGGTCAGGTCAGGGGACGATTGGGTGCATCAGGCGGGATTGAAAATATGGCAAAGCTTACGCTTGAGATGCTAGGTAAATAACACAGCCAGATTAACGTACAATTCCGCGTTTTGAATTTAAAATAAAATCCGAAAATAACTTCACGGCAGGATATTTCCTAATCGTGGCATCCAGGCTTGTGGCGGCCTCTTCTACGGTCTTGCCACTACGGTAAAATTCTCTATAGGCCTCTTTAAGCTCCCGCAAGGTATCCTTTTCAAAACCGCGTCGTTTCAAACCCTCGAGATTTAGACCATGCGCCTCGGCCGGATTGCCATTGACGATAACGTATGGAGGCAGATCCTTGCTCAGCGCGGTACCCATGCCTGTGAAGGCATATTGCCCAATATGCACAAATTGGTGGACCAGACTGAAACCACCCAGAATGGCATGATCATCAACCTGTACGTGTCCGGCAAGTGAGGCCGCATTCGCAAGAATCGTACTGTTTCCGACGAGACAGTCATGGGCGATATGAATATAGGCCATGAACCAGTTATCATCACCGATACGGGTGACCCCACCGCCGTCTTCAGTGCCCCGGTTGATCGTCGTAAATTCACGGATAGTGTTGCGGTCACCGATCTCAAGCGAGGAGTCCTCCCCGTGAAATTTTTTGTCTTGCGGGATCTCGCCAATGGAGGAGAACTGAAAAATACGGTTATCACAGCCGATGCGGGTAGGGCCATTAATAACTACGTGAGGGCCAATCCAGGTACGTGCACCGATACTGACGTTCGGCCCAATGATGCTAAAGGGGCCTACGGTAACGTCATCGCCTATCTCTGCTGAGGGGTCGATAACCGCACGCGGGTCTATACTCATTCAATCTCTCGTTCCGCACACATCAAGGCCGCACTACATACCAACTTGCCATCTACCAATGCACGCCCGTTAAACTTCCAGATGCCACGCTTTTGGGTGACATAATCCACCTCCAAACGCAGTTGATCACCCGGGCTTACAGGTTGCTTGAAGCGCGCCTCATCAATCCCCACAAAATAATACAAGGAGTTCTCATCCGGGATACGCTGGTTAGTCTGAAACGCGAGGATACCCGTACACTGTGCCATAGCCTCCAGAATGAGGACACCAGGCATTACGGGACGCTGGGGAAAGTGTCCGGTAAAATATGGTTCATTAAATGATACATTTTTGAGCCCGACCAGGGATTTTCCTGGAATGCATTCCAACACGCGATCTACAAGCAGGAAGGGGTAGCGATGTGGGAGGTGACGGAGGATCTCATTGATATCCAGGGAGACGGTGGTATCGGTCATTTATCATTCTTCTCTTGCAGTTGCACTTCCACCGCCTTCAGGCGTTGGGCATATTTTTCCAGCAGCCGGAACCTTGCAATACTCTTGTGCCACGTGGCTGTTGCCTCGGCTGGCAGGCCGGAGGAATAGGAGCCTGGCTCAGTTATGGACTTGGTGACCATCGACATTCCGGTAATCATAACATTGTCGGTGATTTCGAGGTGCCCCACAATACCCACGCAACCACCGATGACACAGCCTTTCCCGATATGTGTGCTACCCGCGATCGCAGTGCATGCGGCAATTACCGAGTGTTCGCCGATGTGGACGTTATGGGCGACCTGGATCAGGTTATCGAGTTTAACCCCCTTGCCAATCACTGTATCGTCAATGGCTCCACGGTCAACGGTTGAGTTAGCCCCTATCTCAACATCATCCTCAATGACAACCGAACCCAGCTGAGGAACCTTTATCCAGATACCCCCATCATTGGCTTGACCAAAACCGTCGGCACCAATCACCACACCAGGGTGCAGCAGAACACGCGCGCCAAGGCGACACCCGTAGTTGATAGTGACATTGGCGACCAGCTCAGAATTATCTTCGATAACGGTGTTGTAGCGCACTACGCAACCAGGGCCGATTCGAACCCCCTTACCAATTTTTACCCCCGCCTCAATCACACAATGATGACCAATGGACGCCGTTTCATCGACCTGCGCAGTCGGGTCTACATAGGCCGTTGGTGCAATCCCGAGAATGGCAGTGGGGGGGGGATTCAAGAGGGTAGCAATTTTCGCGTATGCCGCGTGGGGATTATTGACCACCAATGCATTGATTGGGCAATCACTGCTATCGGCCTGTGTAAGAATGACAGCCTCCGCTGTCGAACCCATCAGGTGTTTGCGATATTTGGAATTGGTCAGAAAGCTAATCTGCCCCGCCCCAGCCTGACTCAAGGTAGAGACTGAATGGATTTGGCAATCTTCATCGCCATACACTCGACCTCCAACAAGTTCTGCCAGTTGCGCCAGGGTATATGATGTCGACATGGTACTTTACTTTGGCGAAGCCGCAGGCAGTGACATGGTGGATTTACTATGATTTTGTTTTAAACGGTCGAGCACTAGCTCGGTGATATCAACAGTGCTGCTTGCATACAACACGCTCTCACCAAGGATAACGTCAAACATCCGGTCCTTGGCAACCTGATTGATAGTCTCGTAGACGAGTTTTTGCAGACGCCCAAGTTCATCATTGCGTCGAATATTAAAATCTTCCGTGAATTCATCCTGCGCACGTTTTATGTCGCGTTTTTCGGACAAAATATCTCGCTCGAGTTTTTTTCGCTCCGGATCACTCATCACGGTGACATTTCGCGACAACTCGTCTTCCATTTTCTTGAGACGATTCTGCATCTTCACAATTTTGAGGTCACGCGGAGCGAATTCCATTTCGAGTTTTTTACGTGCGGCCTCGGCCTGCGGGGACTCTTTTAGTAGACGGGCGGTGTTCACTACCCCGATATGGGTATCCTGCGCCAGGGATTCCCCTAGCCACATCGTAGCGACAAATAGAATGAGTAGTGCTGATTTTTTCATGGTCCTCACACTAAATCAGAAGGGGGCACCCAAGGTAAATTGGAACGACTGCAATTTATCTGATGAACTGGCATTAACAGGACTCGCCCAACTAAAGCGTAAGGCACCGACGGGTGTCAGCCAATTCAAGGCAACCCCGGTCGAGGCCCGTAACAGATCAGAACTGAACGACTGATCCGCCCCAAAGGCATACCCCGTATCGTAGAATACGCTCAAACGCGTATTATTGCCATTTTCGCTGAAGGGGTTCGGTAAAATCCACTCCAGATTCCCCACCAGTTGTGAGACACCACCCAGGGGATTGCCCGTACTGTCATTCAGACTAAGACTTCCCGGTTGATAACCCCGCACCGTATAACTCCCACCCACAAAGAAATATTCAAAGGGTGGTACATCGGGTGTCCTGGTCGAACCCACACTCTGGCCATATTGCAGATTCAGTGAGAGCGCCTGCTCACCCCATAGAGGGAAATAGCGTGAGTGTTGCAGTGAGTATTTGGTGAATTCCAGGTCCCCACCCGGCAAGGCAGACTCGAAGCTGACACGCGAGAGGCTACCATCCGTAGCAAAAATGGCACGGTTGCGCGTATCGTATGACCACCCACCCTCTGCCTTCAACATATTATAGGTACTGCCATATTTGGCGATGAAATCGGTGATCTCTGTGGCCGTAGTGGAAACCGTGACCAATCCCGTTCCTTCGTAACCGAAACCCAACCAAATCGAGTTTGCCTCGCCCAGCGGAAATTGATATTGCACCTTCGCACCCGCGGTATTACTTGCATAGTTGGTAATATTGGCGCTGGTGGCATCGACTGTTTTGTAATACACATCAAACTGACGACTTACGCCATTAAGGGTGTAATACGGGTCCCGATAGCTAAATACATAGTTATTATTTACCTGGCTGTTATCGATAGAGATTGACATACGCTTGCCGGTGCCAAGGAAGTTATCTTGGGCAACTGCAAAATTGACAATAACACCATTCAAATCCGAGAAGCCCAGGCCCGCACTCAAGCTACCCGTTGAACGCTCTGAGACATTCAAATTGACATCGACCTGATCGGGGACACCAGGCACAGGTGGCGTTTCAATCGCTACCTGCTCGAAGAAGCCCAGACGATCCAGTCGCGTGCGTGAGCGAGCAATCGACGTAGTAGATATCCAGTCGCCCTCCATCTGCCGGAACTCTCTTCGTATCACCTCATCGCGTGTTTTATTGTTTCCGGAAATATTGATGCGCCTTACATAGATACGCTTACCCGGGTCGACGAACAGGGTCAGACCCACGGTACGTGAGTCATTATCGATCTCGGGGATGACATTGACATTAGCAAAGGCGTAGCCAAGCTCGGCCATTTTGTCACTGATGCGTTTATTGCTTTCGCTGATATCACGACGCGAGAAGACATTGCCCCTTTTGAGTAGTAATAATGCCTTCATCTCCTCTGGCTTTACAATCAAGTCCCCCGTTAACTTTACATCGCGAATGGTAAAGCGTTCACCCTCGGTAACATTGACCGTGATATAAACATCCTGACGGTCGGGTGTCAGCGAGACCTGGGTTGAATCAATATTGAAATTGATATAACCCCGGTCAAGATAAAAAGACTTCAATGCCTCCAGATCGGCTTGCAATAATTGCTTGTTATATGACTCACGCCCACCAAAAAAACCCCGCCCCGCCAGCTCCAGGTGGCGTTTTAGTTCATAGTCGCTAAAATCCTTGTTTCCAACAATATTGAGATCGTAAATCTTGGCCTCATCCCCCTCGGCAATCTTGATTGAAATATCAACACGATTACGTTCAAGCGGGGTCACGGCTGTTTTAATTGCCGCGTTGTGTTTGCCGAAACTATTATATTGACGCTTTAATTCAAGCTCCAGATTATCCAGCATGGACTGATCAAATACCCGGCCTTCGGCCAGGCCAATCTGTTTGAGCGCCTCCTCCAGTTGTTTCGTTGGGATCTTGTCGTTACCGGCGAAGGTAATCTTGGCTATAGCCGGGCGCTCTGCCAGAAAGATCACCAACACATTATCTTCCCGCTCAAGCCGCACATCCTTGAAAAAACCGGTTTGATACAGCGCATGAATCGCCTGTACCGCCAGCTCACTATCGATTGTATCGCCCACCTTCACCGGCAGATAACTAAATACCGTACCCGCAGATATACGCTGTAGCCCATCAAGGCGAACGTCCTTCACGACAAAGCCGGTAAAGGCCGACGCCACACCAGGAAGAATGAATATGATCCAGCACAAAATCGTTGTTATTAGTTTTCGCATAGCCATTTCAGCAATTATTCAACAAATAGACGGGCGATATCATTATACAAAGCCAGTGCCATCAGCATTAGCAACAAGGCGATGCCAATACGTTGAGCAATCATCTCGACCTTCTCACTGAGTGCACTCCCCTTCACGGCCTCGATGAGATAAAACATCAGATGCCCGCCATCCAGTACCGGCACCGGTAACAAATTTAACAACCCGAGGCTAATGCTCACTATCGCCAGAAAATCCAGAAACTGTGGCAGACCTGCACCGGCGGAATAACCTGCATAGCGCGCAATATTGATGGGGCCACTAAGATTCTTCAGCGAGGCATCTCCAGTCACCATCCGCCCAAGCATCGACAAGGTAAGAACGCTATTATCCCAGGTCTTATGCAGACCTTTGCCAATCGCCACAAAGGGGGAGTAGCGATACTCTGCTCGCATCTCGTCTGGATATGGCTCAACCTTTGGTCCGATCCCAATCTTGCCAAGCTCACGACCATTCTCGGATACACGTTCTGTCATCACGTCGCGGGTCATTGACTCACCATCACGCATCAGACTGACATGCAAGGTCTGAGCGGGCCGGACACTGACGTAATCTACCAGGTCCTGCCACACATGAATTGGATGGCCATCAATCGCGACAATACGATCACCGGTTTTAATTCCCGCCATATAGGCAGGTCGACCCGCGACCACGACGCCGACCTGCGCCAGTACGGGTGGATGCCAGGGCTGGAAGCCCATGAGGTCAAATAATTGCCCTGGCTCGATGTCCGTTCTAATGGAGGAAAACTGCATCATCCTGTGCAGGGCATGTCCATCCGATGTGCGTACAAGGAGATCAACCGAGCGATGATCCAGCATCGCAGGTAAGAATCGTTCCAGGACCACATCCCAGATTGGTGTCTCAGCACCATCGACACTAAGTATCTCATCCTTATTTTGCAGGCCCGCAATCGCAGCGGGTGTATCTGGCATCACCTCACCAACAATTGGGCGCACACCAGTGACGCCAATACTAAATACCAGCCAGTAGGCCATCACTGCAAACAGGAGATTGAAGAATGGTCCGGCAAAAACAATGGCAAAGCGGACAATCAGCCGTTGCCGATTAAAGGCTCGATGTTGTTCGTCGGGGGCGACCGCACCCTCACGTTCATCCAGCATTTTGACGTAACCACCTAACGGCAGAGCAGCGATCACGTATTCAGTCTGATCTACCCCTCTGCGCCAGGTCCAGATGGGTTTACCAAATCCAATTGCGTACCGCAGCACCTTCACACCAAGACGTTTGGCCACCCAGTAATGACCAAATTCATGCACGGCGATCAAAATCGTAATCGCCAACAGAAATGCCGCGAGTGAAAATAAAAAGTCCATCATTGCATCTGCCGCCTTTGTCTGGTCGATAATCGTTTGACATACTCCTGGGCGAGTTCACGCGATTGGTTATCAACACGAATGATACTGTCCAGGCTATCCGCGTTAGATGAGACCAGTTGCCCGAGCACATGTTCACTCAGAGCGGGTATATCGGTAAAACAAATTAGCCTATCCAGGAAGGCCTGCACAGCCACCTCATTCGCAGCATTCAATATCGAAGGAGCAGTCCCCCCCGTACGAATCGCCTCATAGGCAAGACGCAAGCAAGGAAAACGTTGCAGATCTGGCGCCTCGAAATCCAGGTGACGGATCTTAAAAAGGTCAAGTCGCTCCACACCTGAACGCATGCGCTTGGGCCAGGCCAGCGCATGAGCGATGGGTGTACGCATGTCCGGTTGTCCAAGCTGCGCGAGGACTGACCCATCGGTGTATTCCACCATGGAATGAATCACACTTTGAGGATGAATGACTACCTGAATCATCTCAGGAGAGATACCAAATAACCAGCAGGCCTCGATCACCTCGAGGCCTTTATTCATCATGCTGGCCGAATCGACAGATATCTTGCGGCCCATCACCCAATTTGGATGCGCACAGGCCTGTTCGGGAGTAACCATATTGAGGTCGGCAACAGGAAGCGTTCGAAACGGCCCCCCTGAAGCCGTCAGCAGGATTTTTGTAACGCCATCGGTGCGACCGTCGTGGGCGAATTCCGCTGGCATACATTGGAAGATGGCATTGTGTTCACTATCAATTGGAAGCAACTCGGCATTATGGCGCTTTACCTCATCCATAAAGAGCTTCCCGGACATCACCAGGGCCTCTTTATTTGCCAGTAGTATGCGTTTACCTGCCCGTGCTGCCGCGAGAGTGGGCTGGAGCCCGGCAGCGCCAACAATGGCGGCCATAACATAATCAGTCTCATCAAGTGCAACCACTTTGCACAATCCCTCAATGCCAGAAAGCACCACTGTCTCGGACGATAGTTTCTGTAGCTGATAATCCAGTTTGGTTGCCGCGTCTGCATCCATCATTACGGCGTAGGTAGGCTTGAATTGTTGGCACTGGGCCAACATACGATCAACATTCTGATTTGCCGTTAGCGCCACTATGCGATATTCACCCGCGTGCTGTGCAAGCACGTCCAGCGTGCTGCCGCCGATAGATCCGGTCGACCCCAGAATCGTCATCCCCTTCATCGTGCCACTCGCTCTAACCATAGTAGTCCCAGTAGAAATATTGGGGCCGCCGAGGTAAGACTATCGATACGATCGAGTACACCACCATGCCCTGGAATCAATTGGCTACTGTCTTTAAGGCCCGCATAGCGTTTAAACAGACTCTCAAGCAGATCGCCCATGATCGAAAACCAGACCGTAACAAGACTCAGCACAACCACTAATCCGCCTTGCTGCAATGACAACCCAAGAAATGAGACAACGACGATTGATAACAGCAGACTGCTAATCAACCCACCTATTACCCCCTCCCAACTCTTGCCAGGACTCACATTGGCCACTAACTTGCGCCGACCATACTTGCGGCCAACAAAGTAGGCACCGCTATCCGCTACCCAGATCAAAAACAGGATGTACAT
>JAHEDA010000237.1 GCA_024641445.1 Gammaproteobacteria bacterium | reverse complement strand
CTGGTCCTGGCGGTGTGCAGCTTTGTGGTGTTCTTTATCGCAGGCCTTCCGGCGCAGCTGGGGTATCGCATGTTGGTGCAACCTGCTCAAAGGGGTGTCGTGCAGCTCGATGGACTGCAAGGGACGCTCTGGCACGGTCAGGCAAACCGTGCACGCATCGCCAATCTCAACCTTGGAAAATTGGAGTGGGATGTACACCCGTTACCGCTTTTGACGGGCCGCGTGAGTGCAGACCTGATGTTTCGCAATGGCGAGGGGCATGGCAAAGGTCATATCAGCAGTACCTTCACTGGTACGGTTACGGTGAGCGAAACCAAGGTGGAAATACCCGCGCAGTCACTGATGGCACTGGCCTATGGCCTGCCGGTGGCGCTGGGTGGAAATTTATCTCTGGATATTAAACAGGCAATCATCAAGCGCGGGGAGACTCTGCAACTCGATGGCCGTCTTAATTGGTTAAACGCCGCCACCGTTGCGCCACAGCAGCTACCCTTGGGGAATCTCAGTCTACTGTCCACGGTCAAAGACGATGGGAGTCAGGCCTCGCTGACACAGGTAGAGGGTAATCTCTACAATATTGATGGCGAACTGCAAGTGAAGGGGAATGGGCAATACAAGGTAACGGGCACCCTCGCAGTGAAGGACCCCAGTCGCCAGGACCTCAAGGCCGCACTCTATCTAATTGGTCGGCCACGCCCTGATGGGGCCGCTGAGGTGTTGTTAACAGGGCGTCTGCCCGGCTGGTAGATAGAAATAGAAACAGAATCTACTCGATTCCCAGTTTCTTGATGCGATAGCGCAGGGCGCGGAAGGATATCCCCAGGAGTTTTGCCGCTGCGGTCTTGTTATAGCGCGTCTTTTCCAGCGCCTTGACGATGGCCTCACGCTCCTGCTGTTGGAGTGCAGGGTCGAGCATGCTAAGGTCATCTTCCTCCTCATCCATAGCCGCACCGACCTCCGGTAATTGCAGGTCTTCGATCTGTATCACCTCTCCCTCGCACATGGTCATCGCGCGTTCGAGAATATTTTCCAACTCCCGGACATTGCCAGGGAAGGGATACAACTGTAGTGCCTTTATGGCGGTGTGGGCGAGTTTGGGGGCCTGAGTCTCCCAGGTATGCGCAATCTTGTGCAGGAAGAAATTTGCCAGCTCAGGAATATCCTCACTACGCTCCCGCAACGCGGGGACCTGAAGAGAGATGACGTTGATGCGGTAATACAAATCCTGTCTAAACTGCCCTTCGCGCACGAGCTGTTCAAGATTCTTGTGGGTGGCACTAAGGATGCGCACATTGATCGGGATCTCCTTCGGCGCGCCCACCGGGCGCACGGCCTTCTCCTGGATTGCACGCAGGAGTTTTACCTGCATGTGTAGCGGTAGGTCAGCAACCTCATCGAGAAAAAGGGTGCCACCCTCCGCGGCCTGGAACAGACCGGCCTTATCGGCAAGCGCACCGGTAAAACTCCCCTTTTTGTGACCAAAAAATTCACTCTCCATGAGCTCACCGGGTATGGCACCGCAGTTGACGGGGACAAAGGGTTTGTCCTGGCGAGGCCCCTTGGCGTGGATGAGGCGGGCAACGAGTTCCTTGCCGACACCCGATTCGCCGCTGACGTAGACGGGGGCCTGGCTGCGCGCGAGTTTTTCGATTGTTCGGCGTGTGTTTTCGATGGTCTCGGAGTGGCCGAGCAGGACTAGATTGCCGTGTTGGGAGGCCTCCTGCTCTTGGCGTAACTTTAAGGCCGTGTTGACCAGATTTCGCAGCATTTGCAGGTCTACGGGTTTGGAGACAAAGTCGAAGGCGCCTGACTTCAGGGCCTCCACCGCGCTCTCCATATTGCCATGGGCGGTGATCATGGCAACGGGGGTCTCGGGGTAGTGTTGCTGGATGTGGCGGACCAGATCGATACCATTGCCATCGGGCAGTCTCATGTCGGTTAGGCAGAGGTCGAAGTGCTCGGCCTTGAGGCTGGCCTCAGCATCCTTGATATTGGCCGCCGTGCGGGTCTCAAGGCCCATGCGGGAGAGGGTGATCTCCAATAGTTCACGGATATCCGGCTCATCATCGACGATGAGGACGTGATTCGTAGTCTTATTCGTTGGTTCCGGCATGCTCTCGTATTATCTGTCTGCGTGGGTCCTGAAATGTCAGCCTGAAACAGGTGCCCCCGGCTGGCATTCTAATATAGCTCAGGTGGGCCTGATTACTCTCGGCCAGTTGGCGGGAAAGGTAAAGTCCAAGCCCCGTCCCTGTGGTCTCGGTGGTGAAAAAAGGCTCAAACAGGTGTTGAACTACCTCATCACTAACGCCAGTACCGTGGTCATAGACATCGAGGTAGGGGCGATTGAAGTCGGGTGAGATCCCGCCGAGCAGCTCAACCCTGGGGCTACCCTCGTATGTCTTGCTATGCCGTAGGGCGTTCTCGCACAGGTTGACCAGGATCTGGCGCAGGTGGCTGGCATCGAAGCGCACCGTGACATCAGGGGGATCGATGTTGATGGAGAAATCCGCCATATCCAGGCCCTGGCCGTGACAGAGGTCCTGTAGAAATTGCTCAATGAATTTTCTCAGTTCAAAGCGTTCGATATGCGAGTGCTGACGACGACTGATCTGCATTATGTTTTCGACGATCGTATTGAGTCGCCCCGAGTGGTCGTCGATGATCTGCAGCAAGCGACGATCATGTTTGTCCAGGTGTTCGGATTCACGCAGTAACTGGCCGGCGTGACTGATGGCGCCGAGTGGATTGCGGATCTCATGGGCAATACTGGCGGTGAGGCGGCCGAGTGAGGCCAGTTGCAGTTGTTGTGCCTGTTGCGCCAGGGCCGAGGTGTCTTCGAGATAAATCAGTACACCGGATCGCAGGTCGGTGCCGATGCGTGAGAAGCGCGGCATGATATCGACGTGTGCCGGTGTGATGTGAACGGCACGTGTTGGGGCTCCACTATCATCGATCCAGCGACGCAATTGCTCATGCAACTCAGGCGCAATGTGACGCAGGGTTGGATTGCCACCAGTGGCGGGCATACCGAGCATATGCCAGGCAGATTCATTCAGGAGGCGTATCTGGAACTGGGCGTCGACCACCAGGATACCGGTCTGCATGCGCTGAATAATTGTCTCGGTGAGCTGCGCCATGTTGGCGAGGTCGATACGATGTTTACGTGCCTGTGCCTCACTGTCGCGGATACGGCGCGCCAGTATCTGGGTCAGAAAGGCGGTGGCGAAGAAGGCGATACCGAGAGAACCGGCATAGGGATAGGCGCTGACAGCATTACCTTCGACATAACTGGAATAGAGCTGTTCGCCCAACACGGCCAGTGCGCCAAAGGCGGCGAATAACAATGATATCCGCCCCTGCATCAGGATGCTTCCCGCCGCGATGGTCACGACCATAAGTGTTCCGAGGCCGCTCTGCAGACCACCGCTCGCGTGCATCAGGAGGATGAGTGCGGCAATGTCGGTCGTGATCTGAATGTATACCTGCACATAGAAGGAGGGGCCACGACTCAGGATCATGGACCAGAAGATCAACGACATCAGAAAATAGGTATTGGCAGCGGCAAGAAACAGACGCGGGTCGGTACTGGCGAGTGGTGTGAACAGGTTACCCGAATAGAACAGGTAGACGAGTAAGGAGGACAGCCCGGTGCGGTACAGATTGAGATACTGGAGTGGCTGCCAGTAACTCTGGGTGGAAAACGAGTCGGACGAATCGGCTGGGCTCAGCAGGAATGGACGCATGAGGCGGGTGCGGGTCCTAGTGTTGATCCTGTTGCATATGGTCACGGCAACAGTAATAGCGTTCGTGCTTGGTAAAGGCCTCCTGGCGTGGGAAGTGCAAACCACATTTGGCGCAACGTACCATCTGACCAATATCCTGTTTGCGACCGGCCGATGATGAGGTACCAGCGAGCCAACGCCTGAACAGACTATAGGCAATCCAGCCGATGAATAGGATTAATACCAGACGAACCAGACCTGCCATAAGGAGTATCCTGCACGAGCCGCAACTGCCGGTATATTAACGGGTCCGGCAGGCAAAATCCTGTACTGAAATTGATTTTGCCTGAATTGGGGATTTACCGCACAATTGCCCGGGTTCGGGTGTCAGGGGGCTGTTTAGAACCGCAAATGGGTAAGTCGTCCGCCAACCTCAAAATAGTCATGGCCCAAATCAACTCGTTGGTAGGTGATATTCGGGGCAATGCACAGATCATCATCGAGCTTGCCTGTCGTGCCCGTGATCACATGGGTGCGGCGGTTATTGTATTTCCCGAGCTGGCACTCACGGGTTATCCGCCGGAAGACCTCTTACTCCGCCCGGCGTTGTCCCTGCGGGTGTTGGCCGCCCTTGAGCAGATAATGCAAAAGACCCGAGGTATCGACGTGGTGCTGGGTTTTCCCCACGCCGTGCGAGGTGGACTCTATAACGCTGCGGGACTCTTGCGCGAGGGCAAGAGTCCCGCAG
>JAHEDA010000236.1:1437-4490 GCA_024641445.1 Gammaproteobacteria bacterium | reverse complement strand
GAGTTGGGCGAGGCACTGGCCGAGGACCTGTTGAGCCGGGGTGCGGGGCGCATCCTGGAGGAACTCTATGCCGGGCAATGAGCTCACCGGCATCAAGGTTCTGATCACCCGCCCACAACAACAGGCGCAAGCACTCACTGACCTAATCCGACAGGCTGGGGGCGAGCCGGTGGTGTTCCCCGCGCTGGCAATACATGCTCTCCCCGTCGGCGCAGGTCTACAGACTACACTCGATAAGTTGTCCCGGTATCACCTGATTATTTTTATCAGCCCCAACGCCGTGCGCCATTTGCGTCTCCTGCTTCAACAGCCCCTGCCGGCCTCCCTCAAGGCCGCCTGTGTCGGGGCCGGGACCACGCGAACCTTTCATGAGACCTTTGCGCGATGGCCCGATCTGCAACCTGAGGGACACTTTGACAGTGAGGCGTTACTTGAGCTGGAGGCATTAAAGACGGTTGCCGGTAAACCCATTCTGATTGTGCGGGGCGAGGGTGGGCGTGAGCTACTCGCAGATACCTTGCGCCAACGTGGCGCTAATGTGGACTATGCCGAGGTCTATCGCCGGGACTGCCCGCCGCTCAGGCCCGCCGAACAAAAGGCGATCATCGCGGCCGGGATCGATGTCATCAGCATCACCAGCGGTGAGGCCCTGCGCAACCTCACCCGTTTGTTTCAGGCAGATGCCGACTGGTTATTGGACAGGCCACTGGTGGTGGTGAACAATCGACTGGTTGAGTTGGCGAGGCAGTTAGGGTTTAAATGGGGGGCGGTCGCGGCCAGTCAGGCCAGTGACGTGGCCCTGCTGGAGGCCCTGATTCAGTGGCGTAGAACGCGCGAGGATACCAAGACGTGAGCGAACAGACACCCAATACCAGCACCGAGCCAAAACCAAAGCAGGGTAACTCCGGCAAACAACGTGGCCGCGTGCGTCGCTGGTTTACCTATTTCTTCATCTTTCTGATTGTGCTGTTGGGCTACTCTGCCTATCGCAACGATCAGGTTGCCAACTGGATTGGGCAAAAATTTACGCGTGCGCCGATACCGGTAGTGAACGATTTCATGGAGGCGCAAAAGAGTTACAACGCCAGTGTGCATGAGCGCTTCGAGACGCTGGAGAAACGTCAGCAACAAATGCAGGATAACTTTGCCGACCTGTTGGCGCGGCAACAACTCTTACGCAAGGACTGGTTGCTGGCCGAGGCCGAGTACCTGGTGAAGATCGCGAGCCATCGTCTGGCGCTGGAACACGATGTTGAGACAGCCGTCGTCGCCCTGCATGCCGCCGATGATCGCCTGCGTGACACGCGTGACCCTGTGGTGCTGAAGGTACGCAAGCTAATCGCACGTGACATTCGCACGCTCGAACAACTACCCAAGCAGGATACGGCAGGCATCTCCCTTGCCATCAGCGCCCTGGCACAGCAGGTCGACAAGCTACCCCTGCGCACACCCGATCCCAAGACCATGCAACAACGGGAGGCGACTCCACCGACACCCATCAACGGTGATGGCTGGAAGGCCATGGCGCAAAATGTGTGGGATGACATCAAAGGTCTGGTAGTCATTCGCAATCACGAGCAACCCATCGAGGCCCTGTTGGCACCCGATCAGCGCTTCTTCCTGAGCGAAAATTTGCGCCTGCAACTTGAACAGGCCCGGCTTGCCTTGTTGAACAATGAGCCGGTCATCTATCGTGAGCGACTGAACACGGCGGTGAACTGGATCAAACATTATTTTGACAACAAGGCGGTGGAGACGATTACCGCCCTGACCACACTCAAGCAGCTCGCCACAGTGAAGTTCCTGGTGGAGTTACCGGATATCTCCAGTACCTACGATGCCCTCATGCGTTATCGCCTGCGTGGTGAGGTGCCCGAGGTGGAGGCGCCCGCCAAGCCGCAACCTGTAGTACCTGGCAAAGGTGGCGCCGTCCTATGAGGTTACTCATCAACCTGTTGGCGGTCCTGGCCGTCGCCGTATTGTTTGGGGTCCTGGCACAACAAGACACCGGCTATGTCCTGATAGGTAGAGGCACGCGCACTGCCGAGATGAGTCTGTCGACGTTTGTCATCTTGCAGGTACTGCTCTACGCCGCGCTGTATTTTGTCATGCGCTTCTCCAGCCTGAGCTGGCGTATGCCGGAGCGCCTGCGTCGCTGGCGCATGGCCCAGCGTCAGGCGCGCGCGCGGCGCAGTACCAATGCCGGATTGGTGCACCTGGCGCAGGGTAACTGGTCGCAGGCGGAGCGTCTGCTGCTCAAGAATATTAACTCTCTCGACATGCCCCTGCTGAATTACCTGTCGGCGGCACGCGCAGCACACAAACTCAATGCCCCCGAGCGGCGTGACCGCTATCTAGCCCTCGCGCACGAGGCCCAAACCGATGCAGGCTTTGCAGTTCAACTTACCCAGGCTGAACTCCAGTTGGCCTATGGTCAGTTAGAGCAGTCGCTGGCCTCCTTGTTGCAATTGCAGATTTCGGCCCCAAGACACACCCATGTCTTGTCCCTGCTTACCTCGGTCTATCGTCGGATGAAGAGCTGGGGTGACCTGAAATCCCTGTTACCACTGCTGCACAAGTACCACGTCATCCCCATCAAGGAACTGGAGGCACTGGAGAAAGAGGTCCATCGTGCCCTGTTACAAATCGCGGCGGAACAACGCAAGACCGATCGCCTGATGGGTGCATGGACACAGATACCACGTGACCTGCGCTACGATAAAGACTGCATCGATGACTACGCCCGTCATCTACTCCTGCTGGGTTGCCATGAAGAGGCCGAGCAACTACTGCGTGATGCCTTAAAGCGCAAATGGAATGTGAATTTTGTCTATCTCTATGGGCTCACCAAGGCCGGGAATGCCAACAAGCAACTGAGCAATGCCGAGCAGTGGCTTAAGCAGCACGAGCGTAATCCTACTCTGTTGCTGACGCTGGGTCGTCTCTGCCTGCGTTGCCAACTCTGGGGCAAGGCGCGCTCCTACCTGGAGGCGAGCCTGGGGGCGGGGCCGTACTCAGAGGCCTATCGTGAATTGGGTGGACTGATGGAACGC
>JAHEDA010000236.1:0-1427 GCA_024641445.1 Gammaproteobacteria bacterium | reverse complement strand
GAGGCCGCGCGCGAGTGTTTCCGCAAGGGTCTGGTGCTGGCGGCCGAGGAACATCACTATGCCACCCTGCATATCGAGCTGGATCAGCGCGACGTGTTGCGCCCGCTTCAGTCCTTGGAAAATTCGAAGGCGTCGGAGAAATACTGAGTCAGGTCGAGGCCGTGACTCGGGAAGACGTCACGCCCGGCGTACACCATCGCGGGTGGGCCCGAGCCATAAATCTCAAAACCACTAAGGTCGGCGTAGTCCGCCATGATGGCATCGTGCACATAGCCGGTGCGGCCCTGCCAATTGTCAGAGGGCTTTGGCTCCGATAACACCGGGGTGTAGCGAATCAGCGGATAGCGCTGAGTCCACTGTCGTATTACTTCATCCATGTACAAATCTTCCACTGCCCGCACACCCCAGTACAAATGCATGGGTCGCTCGATACGTGCAGCAATGGCGTGTTCAATGATGGCCTTCACCGGTGCAAGGCCCGTCCCGCCCGCCATGTAGATGATCGGGCGCCTGGAGTTTTCACGTAGATAAAAACCACCCTTGGGGCCCTGGATACGCTGGATATCCTTTTCCTTCATCTTGTCGAAGACGTCGCTGGTAAAGCGACCGCCATCAATGTGGCGTACATGCAGTTCGATGAATTCATCCTCGTGGGGGGCATTGGCGATCGAAAAGCTACGATGACGACCATCCTTGAGTAAAAAGTCGATGTACTGCCCCGCGAGAAACGGCATCCGCTCATTCGCAGGCAGCTTGAGTTTTATTACCATCACGTCGTGATTGAGTCGCTGCATCAGGCTGACCTTGCAGGGATATATCTTTGGGCTCAGGTCCTGCTCGGAGTGCAACATCTCAACGTTCACCACCAGGTCACTCTTGGGCGTGGCCTGGCAGAGCAGGGCGTAGCCCTGGTCGCGCTCGGTCTGGGTGAGCGTCGTCATCTCCGCCTGGCCATGGTCGACCTGGCCCTGCACAATCTTGCCCTTGCAGGCGCCGCAACGGCCATCGCGGCAACCATAGGGCAGTGCTAGACCGTGCCCAAGCGCGGCCGCCAGCACCGTTTCACCCGCTTCGATGGGGAAGGACTGGCCCTCAGGCTCGACTTTGACGGTATAACTCATGACAATACTCAACTATTCAAAAAGCGGGCCATTATCCACTAAGCGGGTGGACAGATAAACACATGAACAACGTGACAATTATTGGCTGCGGCGACGTGGGGCGACGGGTCGCGATGCGCTGGTTGGTCAGGGGAAAGCGAGTATATGGTGTGGCGCGAGGTCAGGACACCGTGACGGCCATGGCTGCGCTAGAGATTACACCGATCCAGGCCGATCTCGATGAACCGGCAAGCCTGTTAAACCTACCCCTGCAAAACAGCCTGCTCTATCTTTTTGTCCCCCCACCGGATCAGGGTGATACCGACC
>JAHEDA010000017.1:2225-17243 GCA_024641445.1 Gammaproteobacteria bacterium | reverse complement strand
TTGCCAAGGTCGGGGTCGCGAGTTCGAGTCTCGTTTCCCGCTCCAAATTCAAACCTCGGACATTCTCCGAGGTTTTTTTATGTTAATATTTTGGCCTCAAAAATGGCTCGGTAGCAAAGTGGCTATGCACCTGATTGCAAATCAGAGTACGTCGGTTCGACTCCGGCCCGAGCCTCCATTAATTAGCCCTTCACCTCCACATCAGTACCATTAATCGGTACAATTCACACGCAGCTGTCCAGCCCGGGTGGCGAAATTGGTAGACGCAAGGGACTTAAAATCCCTCGGTTGGAAACGACCGTGCCGGTTCGATTCCGGCTCCGGGCACCATATTTTTTTAAAATATGCAACCGCAGCGTTGAATCTACAAACGCTGAACGGAAACTACAACTATAAAAACAACGCGCAGGTTTACAGCATGGGTTTGTCATATGGAAGTGGAACGGATATCGGCAACCTTAGCGACCATAATGAAGATAGCTATTTTGCCGATCCTGAACTTGGTCTTTGGTTGGTTGCTGACGGTATGGGTGGTCATGCCGCAGGCGAAGTCGCGAGTGCTATTGTCCGAGACGTCGTTAGCGCCAGCATATCGCAAGGTAAGGGGCTACAGCGATCGATACAACTGGCGCATGAGCGAATTCACTACGCGGGTGAAATTGGTCACGGGAGCCCGGGTATGGGCTCCACGATTGTTGCCCTGCTTAGTCAAGCCGAACAATATCGCATTGCATGGGTCGGTGACAGTCGTGCATATTTGTGGGACAACGGCAGCCTTAGACAATTAACTCATGACCATTCCTTCGTGCAGCGCCTAGTAGATGGTGGGGCCATTTCTGCTGAAGAGGCTATTACACACCCAAATCGCAATATTATTCTGCACTCAGTGGGTGCTATGGACGCTGCTGATGCCTATGTGGATGAGATAAGTGGCTACTGGTTAAAAGGACAGAAGATATTATTATGCAGCGATGGTCTGAGCGATGATGTCTCAGACAGAGAACTCATCGAGACTTTTCAAAGGGATACTTCGGATCAGGAAATTGTCGATCGTCTCATTGCCCGTGCGCTTGAAAATGGTGGGGGAGATAATATTACTGCGTTGGTTATCTCTGCTCCATCTGATGCCTTAACGGCGGAGGAGGCGCTCAACGCCGCTACGCAGAAGATACGCTTGTCCCACTCCATTGGACAGATTTTCCATCTTCAAGAACGATCAATCTTTTGGCTTACCTCGTTGTTAACGGTAGCAATGATTTTCTTGCTCCTGTGGTTTGTTTTTGTTGCCGACAGGTAAAACGCCACGGCAGGGTAATCCTGCTGTTGTTATCATCAGAAGTCAGCCGTTGTCATTATTTTCCCCGTAGCGTTAACCTGCATGATCCCGCCTACACTCCCGTCAGCCTGATGTAGAATTTTATATCTAATTGTATTATATAGATAAATACTGATATAGCTTGTCCGTATTATTTCAAAAGGCATCGTAGATTTAGCATAAAGCCCACATCTCAATAGCCGATAACCATATTTATAAACCAAGTTAGTGGTCAGGGAGTAATCAAGCCTAGGGGTGCTCCTGTTAGGTAATACTTACTCGATTAATGTTACGGTGCCATGCAAGAAGATAAATACACAATTCTCATCGTCGATGACAATGAACTGAATCGAGATATGTTGTCCAGGCGTGTGTCGCAACAGGGGCATGATTTTATCATGGCGGGCGATGGCCAACAGGCACTGGATTTATTAACACAGCATAGAATTGACCTCATCCTGCTCGATCTCATGATGCCCATTAAGGACGGGTATGCAACCTTGGAGGAGATCAAGTCCAATCCAGGCATGGCTCATATCCCTGTAATCATGGTATCTGCCTTAGACGAAATGGATAGTGTGGTTAAGTGTATCGAGCTTGGCGCAGATGATTATTTAAACAAGCCGTTCAATCCAGTGCTGCTTAAGGCTCGGATATCCTCTTCTCTTTCAAAGAAAAAACTTCACGACAAGGAAGAGGAGTTCAAGACTCATATTCTTGAATACAACAATAGACTTGAGGAAAAAGTCAAAGAACAAGTCGGGCAAATCTCAGAAGGGCATCTTTCAGCGATATTTGCGATGTCCAAGCTGGCGGAGTCTCGCGACCCGGAGACGGGTTCTCATCTTGAAAGGATTCGTGAATATTGCCGCATACTTGCGCAAGATCTTTCGATGCATGAATACAGAGATGAGATAAGTGAGGAGTTTATAGAAACCATCTATATAGCAAGCCCTCTGCATGATATTGGGAAGGTAGGTATAGGTGATGCCGTTCTATTAAAACCTGGCAAGCTAAATAATGACGAATGGAAAATTATGCAGACTCACACTGAGATAGGTGCTGAGACATTACGTGCAATCAAGTTGCGTCACGAGGGCAATTCGTTTATATCAATGGGGATCGAGATCGCAGAGTCACACCACGAAAAATGGGCTGGCGGCGGATATCCACACAATCTCAAGAATAGAGACATCCCACTGTCGGCACGTATCTTGGCATTAGCGGATGTTTATGATGCGCTAACCTCAGTTCGTTGTTACAAAAATGCTATGTCCCACGAAGCGAGCGCCCAGATTATAGTTAGAGATAGTGGCAAACATTTTGACCCGTTCGTTGCAGATAGTTTTAAACGGTTAAGTGCAAGTTTCGTCAGGATACATAAAGAATTCAGGGGGTAAAGTTGGTGTCGAGAATACTTTTGGTTGAAGATAATGAGCTTAATCGAGACATGCTGAGCCGTAGATTGATTCGGCATGGATATGTTGTTGATATGGCATTTGATGGAAAAGAAGGCGTAATAAAAGCAAAAGAGATTCTGCCTGATTTAATTCTTATGGATATGAGTCTTCCTGTAATGGACGGCTGGGAGGCGACCAAAACAATCAAAGCTGATCCAGAGTTGGAAAATATACCGATTATCGGTCTTTCCGCTCACGCGATGAAAAGTGATATCGATAAAGCGATGGCAGCAGGTTGCGATGACTATGACACCAAACCTGTCGAGCTGCAGAGATTGCTGGAAAAAATAAACAATCTTCTCGCGGACTGATATTAGTGTATTTCATAAAAAAAATGCAAAACAATGACCAAGAGCAGAGCTTGGTTCGATTATTTTTGGCGTTATCCGTATTTGTGTACATCGTTGTAATGAGGGGCGTAGTAGCCAGCGATGGATTTTCTGACCACATTTATTATACAAGTCTTGTGTATTTGGTGCTCTCAATTACAGCAATAACATATCATTTTTCTGTAAAGACTCCGTCGAACGTTTTGCGTGGAGTTTTCGTAGCATTGGATGTTGGGATGATAACTTATTCACTCTCCAGCTTTGGTTACGCCGCTTCACCCTTTGTGGGCGGGTATATATGGGTGAGTATTGCAAATGGTATAAGGTTTAATCGCCGTTACCTGTTTGGCACGACAATTCTGAGTCTGCTTGGGTTTGCTTTTGTTATTGCTACCAATGATTACTGGAAGGGTAATTTGTATTTGAGTGTTGGCTTAATGACTTGGATCGCGCTTCTCCCTGCCTATGTCTCCGTTTTACTCAAAAAACTTGAGCAGGCAGTGGTTGATGCAAATACTGCAAGCAAGACAAAAAGCCAGTTTCTAGCGAACATGAGCCATGAGCTCAGGACTCCATTGAACTCTATAATTGGATATAGCGAGATAATAGATGAAGAGTTGAGCGAGGAGGGAGTGTTGGCGCATCAGTCAGACCTAGCAAAAATAAAATCATCCGCCAATCATCTTTTGCAGATTATTAATGAGATTCTCGACTTATCAAAAATAGAGGCAGGAAGAATAGAGCTATTCAAAGAAATATTTAGCGTATCCGAATTAATTGCGGAGGCTGTGGCCAGCACCAGGCCAATAATTGACAAGAATGGAAATCAGTTAATATGGGGGAGAGGTGAAGATGATTTTAATGTCTACGCCGATCGTACCAGGTTGCATCAAGTTGTTCTTAACTTGATTAGCAATGCTGCAAAATTCACCTCTAACGGAACGATTAGGATTGCATGTTCCTCATATATGGATAAAGGACTTAAGAGGCTTGAATTATCGATTAGTGATACCGGAATCGGCATACCTCAAGATAAAATATCACAATTGTTTCATCCGTTTTCTCAGGCTGATGAGTCTACAACTAGAAAATACGGAGGCACAGGACTGGGTCTAACAATATCAAAGCGCTTTATAAATATGCTTGGGGGGGATTTGTCGGTAGTTTCAGAAGAAAAAAAAGGTTCCACATTTACGATTGTGCTTCCATGTGGTCTCCCAGGTAGTGAAAGCATACCGAATCCATCCCGAGTCCACGAGAGTGCATCCATCCCTGCAACGTCTGACGCACTTCATGCTCGAAAGACCACTGGTTCTGATGATAGAAGAGGTTATGTTAGTAAAATTCTTGTGATTGACGACGACAGGAATGCGCGGGAAATCATCTCCAGACATTTACATAAAGATGGTTTTAATGTGCGAGCAGCCTCTAATGGCCTGGATGGAATTAAGATGGCGCGCGCCGATAAACCCGATCTCATTACTCTTGATATCATGATGCCGGAAATGGACGGGTGGGGGGTGCTGAAAATTCTTAAAGCTGATAAGCATCTGTCAGATATACCGGTGGTAATGATAAGCATGGTAGACAAGACTGCAACCGGTATTCTTCTGGGTGCGGCTGATTTTATTACAAAGCCAATTAAACTTGATGCCTTTGAAAAAACTATAAAAAAATGGATTAGAAAATTCGATAAAACAAAAATATTAATAGTTGACCCTGATCCGGATATTAGAATGGCGATCAAACTGGCTGTCAATGATGAATTTATTATATTGCGAGAGGCGTCGGATGCAGAGGAAGCGCTAAATATCATACGCGATGATATGCCTGCGGTGATACTAGTCGATGTGGCCATGCCAGATTTTAGCGGCAGAGATTTAATAAGGCAGATAAATGCGATGGAAAACTTCGATGAAGTTGCTGTAATTGCCATTACATCTATTGATTCAACATCAGAACAACACATTAATCTTCCCGAAAATGTCACCCGAATTTTAGACAAAAATACCAATTCTGGTGACGAGCTCCTCTATTCGATAAGAGATGCAATTGCGAAGATAATTGATGCAAATAAGCGGAGGGGGAGGTAATGAGCGACAGTTCTGGTGTCTCCATTCTGATTGTCGATGATACGCTTGAGAATCGAGAGTTATTGGCTAAAACCCTCGATCGAGAAGGTGTTGCGGTCTCTGCCTGTGCATCAGCAGAGTATGCGAGGGAAATGCTCAATATTGAGCTATTCAGCCTTATACTCTTGGATATATCTATGCCGGGCGGCATGAGCGGTATAGAGTTTCTGAAAGAGATAAAAGGCAATCCAAAATTGGCAGATATTCCGGTTGTAATGGTATCTGCAAGTGGGGACAAGGATAATGTTATTCACTGCCTAGAGCTTGGCGCAAAAGACTTTATAATTAAGCCTTTTGACCTGCCATTGCTAAAACGACGCATTGACCGGTATATCAGCGAAGCATCCAATGCGAGGCAAGGAAGACATATTACATCGACCCGCAAATTTAATATCCTTATCGTAGATGACAATGAGTTAAACAGAGATATCTTGCAGCGAAGACTCGATAAGTTTGGTTTTCTAACCAAAGTCGCAGCAGGTGGAGATGCGGCGATTGAATGTATTAACAAATATTCAATCAATCTTGTCTTGCTCGATATCATGATGCCAGAAAAAGATGGTGTTACAACACTCCTGGAAATTAGACAGGACCATCGACACAAGAACCTGCCAATCATCATGCTTACTGCCCTGAGTGATAAGGAAAAAGTGCATGAATGCATCACGTCGGGAGCCGATGATTACATAATCAAACCATTCGAGACAAAGGTATTAAAGGCGCGTATTGATGCATGCCTGACTGAAAAGTCGAATTTTGTGTAAAGAGAGATGCTGTGGGTTCTATAATTTAACATAATATATATTATGCGCATATTATGTATGTGTTTAGGCCTGTTTTTACCTATGGTAAGACTTTAATTAATTACTTTAGTTTATTGTTTATACAGGCATTTTCTTTACAAATTATAATCGATGTCATATTCTTCATTCCATAGAGGGATTAGGTGATGCAGAGTCGCCAAGTTTTGTAATAAGGTACAACTGAATCAAAGGCATACGGAGGATAAATGAATAAGTACATCGTGAGTGTCGTCTCAGGCGCAATGCTAGTCTGTATGTCCGCCGCACATGCCGAAACGTCTCATACATATATTGGGGCAGATTTCTATAGTAGCCTGCCTGGTTATGGGCTTCGACTCGGATATGATTTCAATAATATCCTAGCTATTGAGGGCATGGGGATCTCGGTGAGTTCTAATTCACAATCCAGTAATAGTGGTAGCATTTTGGCAGGTTTCCTTCGCTTCAACCTCCGATTTGAAAAATCAACAGTATACGGCCTTTATGGGTCCGCTCAGAGCACAACTACGGGTAGTAGCACCTCAACAGTGGCAACGACCTATGGCTTTGGCGCAGACTTTTATGCAACACGTGATATAGCCTTTACCTTTTCCTCATTATTCCAAAATCCGACCTTTGGTGTGGGTCTCACGTACTATTTTGATACCCCAACAGTCAGCAGCCGATATTAAATCAGTCGCAACGCTTTTCTTTATTGCTTGATCTAGATCATTGGCCTGAATGGCTCATCCGGAGCTTACTCACCTCCATACATATGTAGGAGGTGTGACATGGGACAAACCTGGATAGTCGTCGCGGATAGCAGTCGAGCAAGAATTTTTAGTGCTGATACCCCCTCTTCCCCACTTCACGAACTTGAAGATCTAACCCATCCAGAAGGGAGAATGCATTCACGTGATCTGACTTCTGATCTTCCCGGAAGTAATGTCAATCACATGGGCTCGGGTACGCATCGAATTGAGTCTGAAGTAGAACCGAAGAAGCAAGAGGCCGTTACCTTTGCGAAGCATTTGGTCAAGCATTTGGATTCAGCCCGCAAAGCCAGGAATTATACCCACCTGATTCTGATAGCAGCACCAAGCTTTCTTGGAATGCTGCGTGACCAGCTCGCTGCGCCATTACGCAAAATGATTAGTCTGGAACTGAATCAGAATCTTACTCAGCACAATTCTACTGAAATTCGTAAGCACTTACCTGAGTTTCTCCCCTCTAACTTAACTTGACATGGCTGTAATATGCGCCAAGGTTAGGGGTAATGTACACATTAGCGCGGGGAGGTTTCATGTCTATCGAATATGAACCTGAGGTGGGCGTCTGGTATCGCAATACCGAGGACGATCGCCTGTTTGAGGTCGTTGCCTACGATGTCCAGGATGGGACTGTCGAGATACAGTATTTTGAAAGTGAAATTTCAGAAATCGATATCGATACTTGGTACGAGCTCGAGTTGATTGCTGAGGCGGCCCCTGAGGATTGGTCCGGCCCTTTCGATGACTTGATAAGTGACGATATGGGTGATACCGAAATCCCCCGGCAACCTGAGATATGGTCAGATATAGTGATTGACCGCGAATGAAATGGTTTCGATTTTATACGGGAATTATAACGACCACATAGGGCCCAAAGCCGAGCACAAAATTGTCGCATGGGAATATTGATTTCGGCAGCTTGCATTCCACCATTTGGTTGATATGATCTTATATGACTCCTGCTGTTATTGACTCTTACCAATATGTCTTCATCAAAATCTGACTCGTCACACAGCAATGTTAACATCGAAGCCCTGCTGCGTGATATTCGGCTCAATTTCATTTCGGAGGTTCCATATCGCCTGGATGAGATGGAGACGCTGATCCTTTCTCTGCAGAAGGGAGCTACTGAGGGCTTTAACGAGAACTTTGAGAACCTGTACCGTCACGTCCACAGCCTCAAGGGAAGTGCAGGCACACATAATCTACCGGTTATCAGTACAATCTGTCATAAATTCGAAGATCACCTCAACATCGTGCAGGAAGAGGCCCTTGGTAATTTAAAGAAAGAGCAGGTAAATGTTTGGCTGTCATTCATCGATTTAATTCGAAAGTGTCTCGCTACAATTACCACTGCGAAGCAGGATTTTTCAGATATCCAGAATGAGCTTCAGACGCTGTGGAGTGCGGCAACCACACGGTTCCATGGCTTAATGGTTGCGACATCTCATCTACATCGCGATATTTGTCTTAATGCATTTGCAGATTTCCCTATCAGATTCTCATACAGTACAAATGGGTATGAGGCATTAGGAATGTTGCTCAATGAGAAGTTTGATGTCTTAATCACCGGAATGGAAACACCACGTTTGCCTGGCAATGCGCTGATCTCTGCCCTGCGTATGTCAGGGACTGTAAACAAAGATATTCACATAATTTTACTTACATCAAAAAAGACGATACAGCATAATCGTCTCACAGACCCTAATTTTGTAATCATTAAAGATCATGGGTTGCAGGATACCTTGCGCTCGGCCGCCGAAGAGATTTTCTCTGGATCAAAGTTGGCAGTGTAGTTCCATTCGTGGTATTCCCTATTCGAACCAGAGTATAGTTGCCATCATGATGTGGCAATTCGACTATGAATAATCAGCCTTTTTCTAATCTTGTATCAAAATACATATGGGAGACCAAATACCGGCAAGCTGGTGTTGCACCCTCCTCTATAGAATCTTCAATTTACGATACCTGGCGAAGGGTCGCACAGGCGCTAGCGACCCTGGAATCTGAACCACAGCTCTGGACTGAACAATTTTATTCACTTTTCGAGGGATTCAAATTTATCCCTGGTGGCCGCATCTTGGCAGGGGCCGGTGTTTCACAGCACGTCACCCTCTTTAACTGCTTTGTGATGGGGACCATCCCTGACGACATGGGTGGTATCTTTGATGCCCTCAAGCAGGGCGCCCTGACTATGCAACAGGGGGGCGGTGTTGGTTATGACTTTTCAACCTTGCGTCCCGCCGGTACCTCAGCGCAGCACGTTGGCGGCATTGCATCAGGACCAATCTCTTTTATGCGCATATGGGACAGTATGTGCGCTACCCTTCTCTCCACCGGTAACCGTCGTGGCGCCATGATGGCAACCCTGCGTTGCGATCATCCTGATATCGAGGCCTTTATTGCGGCTAAACAAGATAGTAAGGAGCTTCGTAATTTCAACCTTTCTGTACTCATAACAGATGACTTTATGCGCGCGGTTGGTGAGGATGCGGATTGGCCTCTTGTGTTTCCGGCAATGGCACCACTGGATCAGAACGATGCTAGACAAACCATTCTTCGGGCCTGGAGTGGCTCTGCCGAGTCAGTGCCATGCCGGGTTGTCAGGACACTTCGTGCCCGTGATCTATGGCGTAGGCTTATGCAGGCTGCCTATGCTTATGCAGAACCCGGTGTTTTGTTTATTGATCGCATTAACGAAACAAACAATCTGGCCTATTTTGAGAAAATCTCAGCAACGAATCCTTGTGGTGAGATCCCACTTCCTCCCTATGGGGCATGTGACCTTGGATCTATTAATCTGACCCAGTTTATTCGAGGGGCCTTTTCTGAAAAGCCTGTTATCGATTTCGACAGCTTGAAAGAATGTACGGCTACGGCCGTGCGATTGCTCGACAATGTTATTGACCTGTCACGATTCCCATTAGAAGAACAGCAACGGCAGGCTCATTTGACTCGACGCATTGGGTTGGGGATTACTGGGTTAGCTGACCTTCTAGCCATGTGTAATCTGGAATATGGTAGTGACGCATCATTGAAACTGGTTGAGGATATTATGTGCCTGATCCGGGATACGGCCTATCATACCTCGGTAGATTTGGCGGTTGAAAAGGGGCCTTTCCCGGCATTTGTCGCGGAGTCGTATACTCAGGGTGTGTTTATTCGGCAGTTGCCCATCGAATTACGGCAACGTATCCGGCTGCATGGGATACGTAACAGCCACTTGCTGGCCATTGCACCCGCTGGCACGATTAGTCTATTGGCGAATAATGTATCGAGTGGTCTGGAACCTATATTCGAAACCTCTTTCGAGCGGCGAATGCTCGATGCGAAAGGAGAGTATCAAACCTTTCAGGTAAATGACTACGCATACGATCTTGCTCAAAATATGTCTATTGAAAATCCCGTTTTCTCGTTGGCACAAGAGGTGGCGCCGCACCAGCACCTGGCTATGCAGGCATTACTACAGCGCTATGTTGATAATGCCATCTCAAAAACAATTAATGTGTCTGCTGAACTTCCGTTTGATAAATTTGTATCAATATACGATGACGCGTACGTGCTCGGGCTCAAGGGCTGCACGGTTTTTCGCCCTAATTCAATTACCGGCAATCTGCTACAGAAAACAGGGGTACAATCTAACGTGGCGATACAGTGTTGCACATTGGACAGAGAGGCCGACTGACTCGCATGAGCCTTCAATATCTTCTGGCGACAGAATTCAAACTCTCACCAGCAGTAATATATCTAAATCATGCGGCAGTGGCACCCTGGCCACAACGTACGGTGGATGCGGTAAAGAACTTCGCCATCGAGAATGGCTGCCAGGGCGCCCGCGATTATCCCAACTGGAATACGGTCGAGTCACGTCTACGAGAACGGCTCAAGACACTGATTCATGTGCGAAGCTCTGATGAAATCGCTTTGCTTAAAAATACCTCTGAGGCCCTGTCGGTCGTGGCACATGGGTTACAGTGGAATATCGGTGATACGGTTGTGATCAGTGATCAGGAGTTCCCTTCAAATTGATTGGTATGGGAACCTTTGTCTCGCTACGGGGTCAGTGTGAGACAGGTTTTGCTTCATGGTGTAGACCCCGAGACAGCTTTAATCGATGCGTGTGATCGCACTGCTCGTTTGCTCTCAATAGGCTCGGTGCAGTACGCCAGTGGTTTGCGTATGGATATAGAACGCCTCGGTGAGGCCTGCCGTAAAAAGGGTATCTTGTTTTGTGTCGATGCGATACAAAGCGTTGGTGCCGTTGACTTGAATGTTCAAGACTGTGGGGCCGATTTTGTCATGGCAGACGGTCACAAATGGATGCTGGCCCCAGAGGGTTTGGCGCTGTCTTATTGCAGGGCTGAGCGACTCGACATGCTTAGATTAAACCAATATGGCTGGCGCATGCGCGAACACCCCTTAGATTTTGATAGCCACGAGTGGCAAGCTGCCCCCAGTGCCAGACGGTTCGAATGCGGTAGTCCAAATATGCTGGGTATCCATGCCCAGGATGCCAGTATTTCACTGTTGCAAGAAATGGGGATGGCCGCAGTAGCGTCTCAGCTTCAGCAACGGACCCAACAAATCGTCGACCATATACTGTCTTTTCCAGGGTTAAGACTGCTTTCTCCACAACCCGCCGCACGACGCGCCGGGATTGTAACTTTCCAAGCGCTGGACAGTGACCTGGACCATTTGTTTGCTCATTTGCAACAGGCGGGTATCGTCTGTGCACAGAGGGGTGGCGGACTGCGCCTCTCGCCTCACTTCTATACTAAAATTAGGGACATTGACCGAGCCTTTGAGGTGGTCAGACAGGGGCTGGCGAGACAGTCGCGCTTATCCAGCTAGTTCGAGAGTATACTTCTTATAGCTATAGTTATTCTGAGAAATGCCGTTATCCCTAGACACAAGAAAGATAACGGCAAATGGAGCGAGATGGAATTCGGTCTTAAAAAGCGTCTGGTAGCCTGGCTCACACAGCAGTTGACTCGGGAGCGCTCTCCTATTGAATCCGCACCGCTCTATGATTTCGCCCGTCTAAAGCATGAACTTCGCCCCTGTGACGTCATCCTGATTGAAGGGCGTAGTCACGTCTCGGATGTCATCAAGCTCATCACACAAAGTCCCTGGACGCACACTGCACTCTATATCGGCCGCCTGCACGATATCGAAGATCAGGATTTGCGTGAGCGGGTAAAACGGCATTTCAAAGGAGAATTCAACGCGCAACTCATTATCGAGGCACAGTTGGGTGAAGGCACAGTAATCTCCACTGTTGAAAAATATTCCGATTCACACATCCGTCTCTGTCGTCCGAAAGGCATCTCGCATCATGATGTCCAAAAAGTGATTGCCTATACAATTCGTCGCCTGGGTACTAACTATGATGTCCGTCAGATACTCGATTTGGCACGCTTCATGTTTCCCTATGGAATTCTGCCCCGTCGCTGGCGCTCCTCCCTGTTTCGTCACAATGTGGGTCAGGCGACGCGCACCGTCTGTTCGACCATGCTGGCTGAGGCTTTTCAGACGGTTCAGTTTCCGGTATTACCCTTTGCAGAACATACGAAGGAAGGATTGATTCACCTTTATCAACGCAATCCACGGCTCTTTACCCCGCGGGATTTTGACTACTCGCCCTACTTTGACATCATCAAGTACCCCTTCTTTGGACTGGACGATGTCAGCATTTATCGAAAGCTGCCCTGGCGTGGCCGGGATATATACTGCAATGATCTGAATGATTGCTACATAACTCCAGTTCCAGGTAAAACTGAAACCAGCGTGCCGAATTATTTCAGGATAAATCTGCTAGGCCGCAAGGGATCCTCATCGAAACAAAACAAGAATGTAAAGGATACTACCCATGCCACAAAGTCATGATTGGCGGCAACGCTATATTTCTGGCCCGATTCTGAAACTGTTCCGCAAGGTGACGCCGCGTATGTCACAGACCGAACGCGAGGCCCTTGATGCAGGTTCAGTATGGTGGGATGGAGAACTATTTAGTGGCCGACCTCATTGGCAAAAATTGCTGCAACTACCCGCCCCCAAGCTAACCGCCGAGGAACAGGCCTTCATTGATGGCCCGGTCGAGACGCTTTGTGCGATGTTGCATGACTGGGAAATTACTCATGATCGGAATGATCTGCCAGATGAGGTTTGGAGTTACATCCGTAACAATGGCTTTCTCAGTATGATCATACCCAGGTCGTTTGGTGGACTTGAGTTTTCCGCCCTTGCCCACTCGGAAGTGGTTATGAAGATCGCCACGCGGAGCATTACCGCTGCCGTGACAGTCATGGTGCCGAATTCACTTGGCCCTGGCAAATTACTGCTTGAGTACGGCACCGAAGAACAAAAGAAGCATCATCTGCCTCGTTTGGCGCGAGGGGAAGATATTCCCTGCTTCGCCCTCACCAGCCCTGAGGCGGGAAGTGACGCGGGGGCGATCCCCGATTACGGTATCGTCTGCAAACAGGACTTCAATGGTAAGAAAAACGTCTTGGGTATGCGTCTTACCTGGAACAAGCGTTACATCACGCTTGGACCCGTTGCGACAATTCTTGGACTCGCCTTCAAACTGTATGACCCCGAGCACCTGCTGGGTCAAAAGGAAAATCTGGGTATTACACTGGCGTTGATCCCCACATCAACCCAGGGGGTCAATATCGGTAATCGCCATGTACCATTGAATATTATGTTCATGAATGGTCCCAACAGCGGCAAGGATGTATTCATACCCATCGACTGGATCATCGGTGGCCCTGAGCGAGTTGGTCAGGGTTGGCGCATGCTGATGGAATGCCTCTCGGATGGCCGTGGCGTGTCCCTTCCTGCGTTGAGTGCAGGCGCTGGCAAACTCGCCTGTCGCGCCGTAGGAGGGTATGCACGGGTGCGGCGTCAGTTTCGTACCCCCGTGGGTCGATTTGAAGGTGTGCAAGAGGCTTTAGCCCGAATTGCAGGGACTACCTATATGCTCGATGCCGCACGCACCCTCACCCTGGGGGCTCTCGACCGGGGTGAAAAACCCTCGGTGATTTCCGCGATTGTGAAGTATCACATGACCGAGGGGATGCGAAAGGTCATCAACGACGGTATGGATGTCCTCGGCGGTGCCGGGATATGTCTTGGTCCACGCAACTTTTTGGGGCGTCCCTATCAGGCCATCCCCATCAGTATCACGGTTGAGGGGGCTAACATACTGACTCGAAGCATGATCATCTTCGGGCAGGGTGCAATCCGTAGCCATCCCTTCATCTTTAAGGAAATGGAGGCCGCCTCAGATGACGATTACAAAAATGCGCTCGTAAAGTTCGATCGTGCGCTCTTCAGTCATATCTTCTTTTTTATGCGCAATTTTGTGTTTAGTCTCTATTATGGTTTGACCGCTGCGCTTTTTGTTGCAACGCCCGGTCCACGCAAGGTGCGCCGCTATTATCAACAGATGACACGGCTCAGTACGGCCTTTGCCTTGCTTGCGGACACCACCCTGCTCATTCTGGGGGGCTCGCTCAAACGTCGCGAGATGATCTCTGCCCGCCTCGGTGACATATTGAGTCAGCTCTATCTCGGCTCCGCGGTATTAAAGCAATATGCCGATCAAGGGCATATGGATGATGATCTCCCTTTACTGCGCTGGAGTGGACGTCAGGTCCTGTGCAATATTCAAAATGCGATGGAAGGGCTGTTGCAAAATTTCCCCTTCCGCCCCGCGGCATGGGTCCTTCGTTTTGTTATCTTCCCTTGGGGGCAGTGGTTTAGCGCCCCCAATGATAAACTGGATCGACAAGTCTCTGAATTATTGCTGAATCCTTCACCCACACGAGACCGCCTGACGCAGGGGATGTACATCCCTAAATCTCTTGACGAGCAAGTGGGTCGCATAGAAGATGCCTTGCGTAAGGTTATCGCGGCTGAACCGCTCGAGAAGAAGATTCGCACTGCCGTCAGTGACTTTGACCCTCAGTATCATGGGGTGGAGGCGGTATTAAAAGAGGCAGTTAAACGGAAGGCCATCACCCCTCAGGAGGCCGAGATTGTTCGTCAGGCCGAGGCTGCGCGCCTGGATGTAATCCAGGTGGATGACTTCCCTCCCCATCTGGGTAAGGAGAAAGTGGCGTGAGTAAAGCACCTAAAGACCCTGTAAAGAAGACCTCGACTCGCAGCCATTCCGGGACGGGTGGACAGTTTGGGCGGCGTGCCGTTTACATCGTAGATGGAAGCC
>JAHEDA010000017.1:0-2215 GCA_024641445.1 Gammaproteobacteria bacterium | reverse complement strand
TACCCCCTTTCTCAAGGCCAAGGGTAAGCCCGGGCCCTTTGCCGCGGCGGAACTGGCATTGGGGTGTGCACGCCCACTAATCGCGCGGCAGATTTTTGAGCCAAGCGAAATTGACGAAGTCATTATGGGTTGCGTTATGCCCGGCCCAGACGAGGCAAATATCGCCCGGGTAATTTCATTACGGCTTGGTCTCGGCAAAGATGTCCCTGCGTGGACTGTTCAACGAAACTGTGCCTCGGGTTTACAGGCCCTCGACTGTGCCGCACAGGAGATATCCATGCGTCGAGCCCACCTGGTACTTGCCGGTGGAGTTGAGGCCATGAGTCATGCCCCCGTGCTTTTGACCAATGATATGGTAGCTTGGCTGGGGGCATGGAGTTCCGCCAAGACTTTTTTGCAGCGTCTGGTGACGTTGGGGCAGCTCCGTCCCAAATTCTTTAAACCGGTAATTGGGCTCTTACGCGGACTCACCGACCCGGTAGTGGGTCTATCTATGGGACAGACGGCAGAAAATTTGGCCTATCGCTTCGGGATTGGTCGTGAAGCAATGGATGCATTTTCGGTCAGGAGCCACCAGCGGCTAGCCGAGGCTCAGGATCAAAAGTTTTTACAAGAGATCGAGGCCGTCTATGATACGCGTGGGCGTTTTTATGCCGAAGACGATGGCCTGCGTCGTGACTCCTCGGTTGAAAGACTGGCCAAGCTACGCCCGGTCTTCGATCGCCAATTCGGTAGTGTTACCGCCGGAAACAGTGCCCAGATTACCGATGGCGCAGCCATGCTCCTCCTCGCCAGTGAAGAGGCCGTAGAGGCCCACGGATTGACCGTGTTAGGTAAGATAGTCGACACGAATTGGGCCGGATTAGAGCCCGCTCAAATGGGATTGGGACCCGTCCATGCGGTTACGCCCATTTTGCAAAGACAAGGGCTCAGCCTGAAGGATATCGACTATTGGGAGATCAATGAGGCCTTTGCCACGCAGGTCATGGCCTGTGTCGCGGCTTGGCAGGACCCCGATTATTGTACAAATGAACTGGGCTTAGATGCCCCCTTGGGCGAGCTGGATCAGTCTCGTCTTAATGTAGATGGTGGCGGTGTGAGCATTGGGCATCCGGTGGGTGCCAGTGGCGCACGCATCGTGCTACACCTTCTGAATGTACTGAAACGTAACAATGCTAAACGCGGCATCGCCACCCTCTGTATTGGTGGCGGTCAGGGTGGCGCCATGTTGGTTGAAAGGGTTTAAGGGTGGCACATGACGAATAAAAATAATAACTATCTCAATTGGCGCGTGGAGCGTGATGGGGATGATATTGCCTGGCTGCGACTGGATAAGCCGGAAAGTTCAGCCAACGTGCTCTCGGCAGAGGTGCTTTCTGAGCTGGACCAAATTCTTGATGGCGTGTTGAGTGATTTACCGAAAGGGCTGGTGATCCTCTCTGCCAAAGAGAATGGATTTATCGCCGGTGCGGATGTCAAAGAATTCACCATCTTGGAGGACGAGCAGGTCGCCTTACAGACCATCAAGCGTGCCCATGTAATTATGAATAAGCTAGAGTCAATTAGCTGCCCCACTGTGGCGCTTATCCATGGCTTTTGTCTTGGCGGTGGTCTTGAACTTGCGCTGGCCTGTCGATACCGCATTGCCGATGAAGATATCAAGACAAGACTAGGCTTGCCTGAGGTACGTCTGGGTATACACCCCGGTTTTGGCGGCACCCTGCGTATGATTCGATCGGTGGGTCCTATTGCGGGTTTACAGGCAATGCTGACAGGCCGTAGCTATTCGGCGAAGGCGGCACGTAAGATGGGATTTGTCGATTACGCCGTGCCTCGACGTCACCTGCTGAAGGCGGCAAGGCAGATCATTCACCAGCAACCTGCCAAGAAAAAATTATCTAAATGGTTTGGGGTCATCAATCACCCGCGTATACGCCCCACGATTGCCAAATATCTCGCCAAACAGGTCGCGTCTAAGGCGCCACGTGCCCATTACCCTGCCCCCTACGCCATCATTGACCTCTGGGTCGATTTCTGGGGTAACGACGAGAGAATGCTGGATGAAGAGGCAATCTCAATTGCCAAGCTGATTACCGGCAAGACGGCAAAAAATCTTATTCGTGTTTTTTTACTCCAAGAACGGCTCAAGTCCCTTGGTCAGGCTGAAGACTTTAATCCCACCCATGTGCATGTCATTGGTGCAGGCGTGATGGGG
>JAHEDA010000235.1 GCA_024641445.1 Gammaproteobacteria bacterium | reverse complement strand
CTACGACTACATAGCAACTATAATTTCAAGTAGCTAAACTACTACATCAGAAATCAATACTATTAACTATACGGTCCTGAAAGGACCCGCATAGTAACTGTTCAACAATAATTAGGAATTAACATATGCCTCCTGAACTAACATGGAAAGAAGCAATAGAGAAGGTTCTTGGTTCATCTTTTACACCGCTCCACTATAATGAAATCACCGAAAAGATTATTTCAGAGGGTTTTCGAAAAAATCTAGGAGCCACACCTGCGGCAACAGTCAATGCTAAGATATCAGCATCTATTAAGCATGATGGTGATTCATCCCCATACATCAGGGTATCTAAAGGCACCTTTGCAATGCGTGCCGGAGCCAGTAGTGTTCAAGTAGTACCACAGAAACTCACTCCTGATGTATCTGAATCGGAAGACACAGAAGAGCAATATGAAATTGTCACTTCTTTTGGCATGTTTTGGCGTAAGGAGGCTGTAGAGTGGATGGCAACACCGAAACTTCTTGGGATGCAACAGATCGGCGCTACCCCTGTAGACTTCTTCAAACAACTTGGAATTTATCTACTTTACGACGGGCGTGAAGTTATTTATGTAGGTAGAACCACTGACCGCCCGCTAGGAAAAAGACTTTATGAACATACCTTTGATCGCATGTCGGCTCGATGGGACAGGTTCTCATGGTTTGGCCTACTGCCTGTATCCGACAATGGTTTTCTCGGCACTCTACCTGAATCATATGTCGCAGCGAAGCTTATACCTGCATTAGAAGCCATATTGATCGAAGCATTGGAGCCTCGTCAAAATAGAAAAAGAGGGGATGACTTAGCAGCAGTGGAGTATCTTCAAAAAGTCGATCCAGAAATCGAGAAAAAGAAGGTTAAAGCAACACTCGATGCTGCATTGAATAAATTATAAAAATGTCGTAAGCACCGTAGGTTGGGCTGAGCGCGGTAGGTTGGGCTGAGCCTGCGAAGCCCAACAACCTCTAATCCAACAACATCCCCACTGGTCTTCATTTCATCCAGCCCAAGCTACAAATATATCTGTCACGGTTATGACAGAAATGACGACTTTGTTCTTGCCTCAGTGAACTCTGTGGCCCTGCACACAATTGATCCCGGTCAATTCGCCCCAGCCACCCCGCACGCTACGATGCCCCTATATCCTACATGCCCGGAGTCCCCACCATGCCCGTACCGCGCATGCTCACCCTCGACGGTAACCAGGCCGCCGCCACCGTAGCGCACCTGCTCAACGAGGTGATCGCCATCTACCCCATTACCCCCGCCTCGCCCATGGGTGAATGGGCGGATGAGTGGTCATCACGGCATCAGGCCAACCTGTGGGGAACCGTTCCGCAGATCGTGGAATTGCAGAGTGAGGGCGGTGCCGCCGGGGCGATTCACGGTGCCTTGCAGACCGGTGCCCTCACCTGCACCTTCACCGCCTCGCAGGGCCTGTTGTTGATGATCCCGAATATGTACAAGATCGCCGGTGAGTTGACACCGGCGGTGTTTCATGTCGCCGCGCGCTCGATTGCCTGTCAGGCCCTCTCCATCTTTGGCGACCACAGCGATGTGATGAGTGCGCGCATGACCGGCTTTGGTTTTCTCGCCGCCAACTCACCGCAAGAGGTGATGGACATGGCGGCCATCGCCCAGGTGGCGAGCCTGGAGAGCCGCATCCCCATGGTGCACTTCTTCGATGGCTTTCGTACCTCGCACGAGATCAACAAGATCGCCGCCGTCGAGGCCGACACCCTCCGCCAATTGATCAATGAAGAGTTTATCCACGCCCATCGCCAACGCGCCCTCTCCCCGGCGCACCCGGTGTTGCGCGGCAGCTCGCAAAATCCAGATGTCTACTTCCAGGCGCGCGAGAGTGTAAACAGCTATTACGACAAGATGCCCGCCATCGTGCAGGACGTGATGGACCGCTTTGCCAAACTCAGCGGTCGCGCCTATCACCTGTTTGATTACGTCGGCGCGGTCGATGCCGAGCGGGTGTTGATATTGATGGGCTCGGGTGCCGAGGCCGCGCACGAGACCGTCGACTACCTGCACCGCCAAGGTGAGAAGGTCGGTGTGGTCAAGGTGCGTTTGTATCGCCCCTTCAGTGCCGAGGCCCTGCTCGCCGTCATCCCTGCCAGCGTCAAGGCCATCGCCGTACTCGACCGCACCAAGGAACCCGGTGCCGATGGCGAGCCCTTATATAAGGATGTACTCACCGCCATTGCCCAACACAGCTGTAGTGGACAAGGTAAATTCAAACAGATGCCGCGCGTCATCGGCGGTCGCTACGGCCTCTCCTCCAAGGAATTCACACCCGGCATGATCAAGGCCGTGTTCGAGGAACTCGGCAAGCCACAGCCTAAACATGGGTTCACTATTGGCATTCACGACGATGTGACTCACACCAGCCTGGAGTGGGATGCCGCCTTCCGTACCGACGCACACGCCAAGATCGTGCAGGCGCTGTTCTATGGCCTGGGCAGTGATGGCACGGTAAGCGCGAATAAAAACAGCATCAAGATCATCGGCGAGAGTACACCGCAGTACGCGCAGGGTTATTTTGTCTACGACTCCAAGAAGGCCGGGGCCGTTACCATCTCGCATCTGCGCTTTGGTCCCAACCCGATCCGCTCGACATATTTGATTGGTGACAACGAGGCAAACTTCATCGCCTGTCATCAACCCATCTTCCTCGAACGCTATGACATGCTGGATAAGGCGGCACACAAGGCCGTGTTCCTGCTCAACTCAAGCGCTACGGTCGACAAGGTATGGGATACCCTGCCCGAGAAAATGCAAAAACAGATCCTCGATAAACAAATCCGTTTTTATGCCATCGATGCCGATGCCGTCGCCGAGAAGACCGGCATGGGTCAGCGTATCAATACCATCATGCAGACCTGTTTCTTCGCCATCTCCGGCGTGTTGCCACGCGAAGAGGCGATTGCGGCGATCAAGCATGCAGTAGAGAAGACCTATGGCCGTAAGGGCCAGCGTATCGTTGACCTCAACTTCCGCGCCATTGATGAGACGCTGGCGAATCTGCATGAGGTGAAAGTACCCAAGCAGGTTAGCAGCACCTGGCAGAAGCCACTCCCCGTACCTGAACAGGCGCCGCGTTTTGTCCGCGAGGTCACGGGCGAGATCATCGCGGGTCGTGGCGACCAACTCCCGGTCAGTCTGTTTCCCGCCGATGGCACCTTTCCACTGGGCACGGCCGCGTATGAAAAACGTAACCTTGCCCTGGAGATACCCGTGTGGGATGAGGAACTCTGCACCCAGTGTGGCAAGTGCCCCCTGGTATGCCCACACGCGGCGATCCGCAGCAAGGTCGTGCACGAATCAACACTGGGCACGGCACCGGAGACTTTCAAACACGCGGCCGTGCGCGGTAAGGATTATCCAACGGGCTGGCACTTTATCTATCAAGTGGCACCGGAGGACT
Source organism: Gammaproteobacteria bacterium (assembly GCA_024641445.1). Classification (GTDB taxonomy): domain Bacteria; phylum Pseudomonadota; class Gammaproteobacteria; order UBA6429; family Thiohalophilaceae; genus JAHEDA01. Next base: position 1,108 of record JAHEDA010000235.1, on the reverse strand, counting down.
GCACCGGCTGTGGCCTGTGTGTGGACATCTGCCCCATCCGCGACAAGTCCAATGCCAGCCACAAGGCATTGAACATGGCGCCACAGCCTGCGCTGCGCGCACGGGAGCGCGATAACTGGAACTTCTTCCTGCAATTACCGGAATACGACCGCAGCCAGATCAAGACCAGCACCATCAAGGGCGCGATGATCCTGCAACCCCTGTTTGAATTCTCCGGCGCCTGTGTCGGCTGTGGTGAGACACCCTATCTGCGTTTGCTGACGCAGCTGTTTGGTGACCGTATGCTGGTCGCCAATGCCACGGGCTGCTCATCGATCTACGGTGGCAACCTCCCCACCACGCCGTGGGCCGTCAACCATGAGGGGCGTGGCCCGGCCTGGAATAACTCCTTGTTTGAAGACAATGCCGAGTTCGGTCTCGGCATGCGCGTCGCCCTCGACAAACAGGCCGAGCAGGCACGCGAGTTGCTCACCGAGCTGAAACCGCAATTACCCGCGGAGCTAGTCGAGGCAATCCTGGGCGCGGATGAGAGTAATGAGACGGGCATTCAGGCACAACGGCAACGCATCGGCCAGCTACGCGAGGCCCTCAAAAAACTCAAATCAAGCCAGGCACGGAATTTATCAGAGCTGAGTGAACACCTGTCACGGCATAGCGTGTGGATCGTCGGCGGTGATGGCTGGGCGTACGACATCGGCTATGGTGGTCTCGACCACGTACTCGCCTCGGGGCGCAACGTGAATATTCTGGTGCTGGATACCGAGGTGTATTCCAATACCGGCGGCCAGACCTCCAAGGCGACACCGCGCGGGGCAGTCGCCAAGTTCTCTGCTGGCGGTAAGGCCAATGCCAAGAAGGACCTTGCCCTGCTCGCCATGGATTACGAACACGTCTATGTCGCGCACGTCGCCTATGGCGCCAAGGACACGCAGACGGTGCACGCCTTCCTGGAGGCCGAGGCGCATGATGGCCCCTCGATCATCATTGCCTACTCACCCTGCATCGCCCACGGCGTGGACCTCAAGAACAATCACCGCCAACAGGACCTCGCGGTAAAGAGCGGCCACTGGCCCTTGTTTCGCTTTGACCCACGGCGAATTACCGAGGG
>JAHEDA010000234.1 GCA_024641445.1 Gammaproteobacteria bacterium | reverse complement strand
GTCGTGCCGGTTGAGAACTCTAGCGAAGGCGTGGTTACCCACACGCTGGATCAATTCATGCGTTCAAATATTCAGATCTGTGGTGAGGTCGAACTGCGCATTCATCACTGTCTTTTGAGTAAGGCTGATTCTACAGATGCAATAAAACGTATTTATTCCCATCGGCAGTCGCTGGGGCAGTGTCGTAAGTGGCTGGATGCCAACCTCGCCAGCGTTGAACGCATCGACGTGAGTAGTAATGCCGAGGCGGCCCGTCTCGCGGCTGATGATGTCAGTGCCGCCGCCATTGCGGGGGAGACGGCGGCACACATCTATGGTTTGCAGACGCTGGTGAAGAATATCGAGGATGAGCCCGATAACACCACGCGGTTTCTTGTCATCGGTAAACGCACCATCCCCGCCACGGGTAAGGACAAGACCTCGCTCTTGCTCTCAACGCCGAATAAGCCAGGCTCGCTGCATCAGGCACTGGATGCCTTTGCACATAATAATATCTCCATGACCCGGATTGAGTCGCGTCCCTCGCGTCAGGGGATGTGGAATTACGTATTCTTCATTGATATCGAGGGGCATCGCGATGATACCGCGGTGCAAAAGGCGATTGCAGCGCTGCAAGGGCAGACGAGCATGATTAAGGTGCTCGGTTCCTATCCACGAGCAATCTTTTAATGAAATTTAATTTCCGGCAGAGACCATGGAGCGGTAGCGAATGATACGGCCAGTCATTTTGTCAGGCGGCTCTGGCTCACGTTTGTGGCCGTTGTCACGCGAGCTTTACCCCAAGCAGCTGTTGGCACTGGTGTCAGAGCTAACCCTGTTACAGGAAACGGCGAAGCGTCTGCTGGGACTTACTCAGTTGCAGGCGCCTGTCGTCGTCTGTAATGAAGAGCACCGCTTTATGGTGGCGGAGCAGCTACGTCTGATCGAACAACCCGCCGATAAGATTATTCTCGAACCGATGGGGCGTAATACCGCGCCCGCACTGACCCTGGCCGCACTCTATGTTGATCCACAACAGACAGATGAAGTCCTGTTTGTCATGCCAGCCGATCACGTCATTGAAGATACACAGCAGTTTCACGCCGCCGTGGCCACAGCCTATGGTTTGGCGCAACAGGATTATTTAGTGACCTTTGGCATTACCCCGGACCACGCCGAGACCGGCTACGGTTATATCAAGAAGGGCAAAGAGATTGCGAATATTGCTAGTGCCGCCATGATCGAACGCTTTGTGGAGAAGCCTGATTCCGCGACGGCGACACAGTACGTCGCCTCCGGTGAATATCTCTGGAACAGCGGCATGTTTATGATGAAGGCCTCAGTCTGGCTTCAGGCCATGCAGTCTTTCCAGCCCGACATGCTCGCGGTGTGTCGTACTGCGGTTGCCAAGGGCAGTGCGGACAGAGATTTCTATCGCGTGGATAAGGTTGTCTTTGCAACGTGTCCGTCAGACTCCATCGACTATGCCGTGATGGAAAAGGTAACGACCACCGGTTCCAAATCAAACTTTAAGGGCGCGGTCGTGCCCCTGACGGCGGGTTGGTCGGATGTGGGTGCCTGGTCATCCCTGTGGGATGTGATGGCGAAGGATGCCTCAGGAAATGTGATCAAGGGTGAGGTCATGACCCATGGCACTAACGACTCCCTAATCTATTCAACTGAGCGACTGGTCGTGGGACTTGGCTTGAAAGATGCCATCATCGTTGAGACGGCCGATGCCGTGCTGGTGGCCGATAAGGCCCACGCACAAGATGTAAAGAAGGCCGTTGAATGGTTAAAAAAGGGTAAACGCAGCGAGCACGTTACGCATCGACGCGTCTATCGCCCCTGGGGTAGTTATGAAAGTATCGACAGCGGTGAGCGCTACCAGGTGAAGCGTATAACGGTAAATCCCGGTGCGGCACTCTCTCTGCAATTGCATCATCACCGTGCCGAACACTGGATTGTGGTAAAGGGTACCGCGCGGGTGACAAGAGACGAAGAGGTGTTTCTGGTGGGCGAGAATGAATCGACCTATATCCCTGTGGGGACGAAGCATCGACTGGAAAATCCGGGTCATATCCCCCTGGAAATGATCGAGGTGCAGTCCGGGACCTATCTCGGCGAGGACGATATAGTCCGATTTGATGACCGTTATGGTCGTTAGTTATATTTTGTCCAGGTAACCCATGAAGCCAAAACTCAACTGGATCGAACTTGCCCAGGCCGGGGTGCAGGGGCTGCAACCCTATCAGGGCGGCAAGCCGCTGGCGGAGTTGCAGCGCGAATATGGTATTCGTGAGGCGATCAAACTTGCCTCGAATGAAAATCCGTTGGGCCCCAGCCCACTTGCCATCACCGCAGTAAATAATTGTCTTCAGGACGTGGCGCGCTATCCCGATGGGAATGCCTATAGCTTGAAGCAGGCACTGGCGAACAAACTGGGTGTCCCCGCCAATCGTTTGACCTTGGGTAATGGTTCCAACGATGTGCTGGAACTGGTTGCACGTGCCTACGCCGGGGCAGGGAATGAGGTGCTCTTCTCGCAACACTCCTTTGCCGTGTATCCCATCGTGACGCAGGCGGTGGGGGCAAAGGCGGTAGTGGTACCAGCCAGGGCATGGGGGAATGACCTGGAGGGTATTCTTGCGGCCATTACGGACCGCACTCGAATCATTTTTATCGCCAATCCCAATAATCCCACCGGGACCTGGCTGACCACAATACCGCTGTACGATTTTCTACGCCAGGTCCCCGCCAAGGTTATCGTCGTGCTCGATGAGGCCTATTTTGAATATGCCAGTGACCCAGAACTGGGTATTAGTGATTTCCCGGATGGCACGCAGTGGCTGGATGAGTTCTCCAATCTCATGGTGACGCGCACCTTCTCCAAGGCCTATGGCCTGGCGGGTCTGCGCGTAGGCTATGGTATGTCGACGCCTCAGATCGCCGAGGTGCTCAATCGTGTGCGGCAGCCGTTTAATCTGAATAGCCTGGCCCTGGCAGGGGCGGAGGCGGCCCTTGACGATCACGCGCACCTTTCAGCAAGTGTAAAACTGAATGCAACGGGGATGCGGCAGTACGAAACGGCATTTCAAGAGATGGGGCTTGAATACATCCCCTCTGCCGGAAATTTTATCTCGGTGAAGGTGGGGAACGGTGTCAAGGTCTATGACGACCTGCTCTATAAAGGTGTGATTACGCGCCCGGTGGCAAACTATGCGATGCCGGAGTTTCTGCGCATCAGTATCGGCACAACCCCGGAGAATCAGCGAGCCATTGCCGCACTGAAGTCCGTGTTGGGTAAGAGTTAAGAATTCGTGAGCCTGCATATCCCCCGTCTTGGTGTTATCGGTGTTGGTCTGATCGGCGGCTCGCTTGCGCGTGCCTTGCGCACGGCGGGATGCGTTGGGCATGTAGTGGGCGTGAGTCGTGATGCCGCCCATCTACAGCGTGCGCAAGCGCTGGGTGTGATCGATAGCTGGCAGACGGAGATTGCTCAAGGCATCAAGGGCTGTGACGTGGTCGTGATCGCCGTGCCCTTGGGTGCCATGCGCAGTGTGATGGAACAGATCAAACCGATCCTCAACGACGCGATGGTGGTGACCGACGTTGGCAGTGCCAAGGGTTGCGTCATGGCGGATATGCAGAGCGTCTTCGGAAGAGTGCTTCCGGGCTTTGTGCCGGGGCACCCCATTGCGGGGACGGAGAAGAGCGGGGTCGAGGCCGCTATCACGGATTTGTTTAATCATCGCCGTGTCATCCTTACCCCTCTTGCCGACACTCAACCCACCGCACTCAATACCGTGCGAGAGATGTGGCGTGCCTGTGGTGCGCAGGTGTGTGAGATGAGCGTTGAACACCATGATGAGGTGCTGGCCGCGACCAGTCATCTGCCGCATATGCTGGCCTATGCCCTGGTGGATACCTTGGCGCGGATGCAGGAGCGCCGTGAGATATTTGAATATGCCGCGGGGGGATTCCGCGATTTCACCCGCATCGCCTCCAGCGACCCGCAGATGTGGCATGACATCTGTGTCCACAATCGTGAGGCTCTCCTTGCCATGCTGGACCGCTTTCAGGATGATCTGTCCGCGCTGCGTCAGGCCGTCGATACCCGTGACGGCCAGTATCTCAAGGACACCTTTACACGCGCCAAACAGGCGCGCGACAAATTCTGTAACCATTAGTCAGGTAGTATTTTTCATGAGTAAGAATCTTGTGTACCGCGTGAGTGCCGGGGGCAGGCTCTCCGGGAATATCCGTGTGCCGGGTGATAAATCTATCTCCCATCGTTCGATTATGCTGGGCGCCCTGGCGGACGGTGTTACCGAGGTGAGTGGTTTTCTTGAGGGCGAGGATAATCTCGCCACGCTGAATGCCTTTCGTGCCATGGGGGTTGCTATTGATGGTCCAACGCATGGCAAGGTGACGATCACGGGTGTGGGTCTTCATGGTCTGAAACCTGCCAAGGCCGCTCTGGACCTAGGCAACTCCGGTACCTCAATTCGGTTGATGTCAGGCCTGATGTCGGCACAGTCCTTTGATTGTGAGTTGATTGGGGATACCTCCCTGAGCAAGCGCCCCATGAAGCGTGTCACGGACCCC
>JAHEDA010000233.1 GCA_024641445.1 Gammaproteobacteria bacterium | reverse complement strand
GCTTGTCGCGGAAACTCCCCCCCTCTTTCTGAAAGCGTACAGCCTTGGCGCGCAGCATCAGGTGCGGAAAGTCCAGATTCCATTCGTGCGGCGGCACGTAGGGGCACTTGGTCATATAGCAAAGGTCGCAGAGGTAACAGTGGTCCACCACCTTCCAGTAATCTTCTTTTTTGATCCCATCCACTTCCAGGCTCGGGGACTCGTCTACCAGGTCAAATAAGGTAGGGAACGAGTTGCACAGGCTCACACAACGACGGCAACCGTGACAAATATCGTACACGCGCTCGAGTTCGTGAAAGAGTGACTCCTCGTTATAGAAATCGGGATTCTTCCAGTCCAGTGCATGACGGGTGGGCGCCTCCAGGCTGCCTTCACGAATACCTTCAGTGGACTTGCTCATAGCCTCTGTCCTTTATCTGTGTTGGGATCGATAGCGGAGTGATGTGTGATTGGAATTCAGGGCGGGAAAACCCCGCCCTGTAACTCGTCTTACTTACTTGCCAAGGGTGTCCAGGGCCTTCTGGAAACGGTTAGCGTGTGAACGCTCGGCCTTGGCCAGGGTCTCGAACCAATCCGCGATCTCGTCGAAACCTTCGGCGCGTGCAGTCTTGGCCATACCAGGGTACATGTCGGTGTACTCGTGGGTCTCGCCGGCGATGGAGGCCTTCAGGTTGTCGGAGGTACCACCGATGGGCAGACCGGTAGCGGGGTCGCCGACAACTTCGAGATACTCCAGGTGGCCGTGGGCATGACCGGTTTCACCTTCAGCGGTGGAGCGGAACACCGCAGCGACATCGTTGTAACCTTCAACATCGGCCTTGGCTGCGAAATACAGATAACGACGGTTGGCCTGGGATTCGCCCGCAAAGGCGTCCTTCAGACTCTTTTCCGTCTTACTACCCTTCAGATTTGCCATGAGAGTCTCCTTAGACGTGTGGATGAATTGTTGCTTGCTTAGAATTTAGACAAGTTCTAAATCTGCTGATGAAGATAGCCATCACCGCACCGGGTGTCAAGACTCATTCTAATAGTCATGATAAACTATGAGGATAATAGCACTCGTTTGACCTTCCCGAAGCCATCCGCTACCTTAGCCAGCCCAACAGTCAAAGGCCCTGATCCGTGTCAAAAAAGTCTGCCAGTAAAGACCCCAACCCTGAGAATTTCGAGGCAGGCCTGCAAGAGCTGGAGTCTTTGATCGAGCGCATGGAGGGGGGCGAGCAGACCCTTGAACAGGCCCTGAAAGACTTTGAGCGCGGCGTCGAACTCACGCGCACCTGCCAGCAGGCCCTGCAAGGGGCCGAGCAGAAGGTGCAAATCCTGCTGCAAAAACAGGGTAAAGAGACACTCGTCCCCTTCGAAGAGTCGGCCTCTGATGAAAATCTTGAAACTTGAAGACTTGATGCGGCAGTGGTGCGCGCGCGTCGATCTGGCCCTCGACACACACCTGCCCTCTGACCACACGACACCCGAGTCACTTCATCGAGCCATGCGCTATGCCGTATTGAATGGTGGTAAGCGAATGCGCCCCTTTTTGGTCTATGCCGCCGGTCAGGCCGTTGGCGCGAATCAAGACTGTCTAGACATCCCAGCCTGTGCCGTTGAGCTTATCCACGCCTACTCGCTGGTCCACGATGACCTCCCTGCCATGGACAATGACGACCTGAGGCGTGGACAACCAACCTGTCACAAGGCCTTTGATGAGGCCACGGCCATCCTCGCCGGTGACGCGCTGCAGGCGCTGGCCTTTCACCTGCTGGCACATAAACTCCCATCCAATGTGCCCGCAGCTACCCGGCTGACAATGATTGATATTCTGGCCAGCGCCAGCGGTTCACGCGGCATGGCGGGCGGTCAGGCCATCGACCTCGCCGCTGTAGGCAAAGAACTGACTCTCGCCGAGCTGGAAAATATGCACATTCACAAGACCGGCGCGCTGATTCGCGCCAGCGTCCGACTTGGTGCCATGTGTCAACCGGCTATCGAGGCCTCGACACTCGATGCCCTGGACCACTATGCCAAGTGCATTGGCCTCGCCTTTCAGATCCACGACGACATCCTGGATGTGGAGGGCGATACTGATACCCTCGGTAAGACCCAGGGCAAGGACCTGGCCCACGGCAAACCCACCTATCCCGCCTTGGTCGGCCTGGACAGCTCACGCCAGATGGCAGCAGAGCTGATCAAGGACGCCCTCCACTCCCTCGCGGGACTTGCCGGAGATACAAGCCCCCTGCGTGAACTGGCAAACTTTACGATCCAGCGACAGAACTAAGGCTATTCGGCCTGCTTATACGCCTATCGAAAACAGGACTTGCGCGATCGGTCACAAGTCAGGATGATCGCTGGTTCACGAATAATGGGTGAGCAGATGCCTTCCCTGAGCGATTTTCCTTTACTGGCGACCATCGATTCCCCTGAGGACATGAAGGGCTTGAATATCAAGTCCCTGGTGCAACTGGCGGAGGAGCTGCGGGGCTTTCTGATCCAGAGTGTCAGTGACACTGGTGGCCATCTCTCGGCCGGTCTGGGGACCGTGGAACTCACCGTCGCACTGCACCATGTCTTCGATACACCACAAGACCGCCTGGTCTGGGATGTCGGCCACCAGAGCTATCCACACAAGATTCTCACCGGTCGCCGCGATCAAATGGGCAGCTTGCGCCAGAAGAACGGACTCGCCGGTTTCCCACGACGCAGCGAGAGTCCTTACGATACCTTTGGGGTGGGTCACTCCAGCACCTCCATCGGTGCCGCCCTTGGCATGGCCATTGGCGCCAAACATAAGGGTGAGGAACACCAGGTCATTGCCATCATCGGTGATGGTGCCATGACCGCCGGGATGGCCTTCGAGGCCCTGAATCACGCCGGTGATCTGGATGCCAATTTATTGGTCATCCTGAATGATAATGACATGTCCATCTCGCCCAATGTCGGCGGGCTCTCCAATCACCTCGCCCGTATCCTCTCCGGCCGTCTCTATACCACCATGCGCGAGGGTAGTAAGAAGGTACTCAGCAAGATGCCGTCCGTGTGGGAGCTGGCACGCCGGACCGAGGAACACATGAAGGGCATGGTGGTACCCGGCACGCTGTTTGAGGAACTGGGCTTCAACTACATTGGCCCGATCGATGGCCATGACATGGATACACTGGTCAAGACCCTACAGAATCTCAAGCACCTCAAGGGGCCACGCTTTCTGCACATCGTCACCAAGAAAGGTAAAGGCTTCAAACCCGCAGAGGACAACCCCTGCGAATATCACGGTGTCGGCCGATTTAACCCCGAGTCCGGCAAACTGGAGACCAAGCCCTCCAGCGGTCCCACCTACACCCAGGTCTTTAGTGACTGGCTCTGTGACATGGCGCGGCTGGATGATCGACTGGTGGGAATTACCCCGGCCATGCGCGAAGGCTCAGGGCTGGTGAAATTCTCCGAGGAGTTTCCCTCCCGCTATTTTGATGTCGGCATCGCCGAGCAACACGCCGTCACCCTCGCGGCGGGTATGGCCTGCGAGAGTATTCGCCCTGTGGTGGCAATTTACTCTACCTTTCTGCAGCGCGCCTATGACCAATTGATTCACGATGTCGCAATACAGAATCTACCTGTGCTCTTCGCGATCGACCGTGGCGGACTGGTCGGTCCCGATGGTCCAACCCACGCAGGTAGCTTTGACTTGAGCTATCTACGCTGTATCCCAAACATGATAGTGATGGCCGCCAGCGATGAGAATGAGTGTCGCCAGATGCTCTACACCGGTTTTATGCATAATGGCCCTAGTGCCGTGCGCTATCCACGTGGACAGGGCCCAGGTAAAAAAATCGAAAACCGAATGTCCGCGTTAGCCCTCGGAATCGGTGAAATCAAACGGAAAGGAAAACAGATCGCCCTGCTCTCCTTCGGCGCACCTTTGGCAGAGGCACTCAAGGTCGGCGAACGCCTGAATGCCACCGTGGTGAATATGCGCTTCGTCAAACCCCTGGACGAGGCGCTGGTGCTGGCCATGGCCGATACGCATGAACTCATCGTAACCCTTGAAGACAACGCCGTAATGGGGGGTGCCGGAAGTGCCGTGAATGAATGCCTCGCCCGCCTGAATCACCCCAAGGCGATTCTCAATCTTGGGCTACCCGATCGCTTTCAGGAACACGCCAGCCGTGAGCAGTTACTAACCGAGGCAGGCCTGGATGCGAATGGTATACTTCGCAGTATCGAGGCCTTTGTCCGGCACGAGCCGCTTGCCAAACATCTTACACTCGCTTAAAGTCCCACTACAGCCGTCAGGAATTATTTCATGCCGCCGCGCTATACCATGAATATTGTTACGGATTTTGCGGCGGCTCATCTGCTGCGTAATTACAGCGGGGTCTGCAGCCGCCTGCATGGCCACAACTGGAAGGTTGAGGTGAAGGTCCGCGCATACCAGCTCGACCAGGTCGGCATGGGCATGGATTTCAAGGACATCAAGGACGCGACACGCAAACTCATCGGCGAGTTGGACCACCAGAATCTGAACGAGATCGCCCCGTTCGATAAGGTGAACCCAACCGCCGAAAATATCGCCGCCTATCTGTATCGACAACTGGCCGCGGTAT
>JAHEDA010000232.1 GCA_024641445.1 Gammaproteobacteria bacterium | reverse complement strand
CACAGGTAGTACGTACGGCCGATGCCGTGACGCAATCCGTCATCAACATCCGTTAACTGAACTAGGTGGTATCACTGTATGGATCGTATGTTGTATATCGCGATGACCGGTGCAAAGCAAAATGTCTATGCACAGGCCATTAATAACAACAACCTCGCCAACGCCAGCACTACGGGATTCAGGTCGGACTTTGCCACCTTTCGTAGTATGCCGGTGTTTGGTGAGGTGATCCCCGCTCGCGCCTATTCCATGGCCGAGCGACCTGGTACCAATTTTGTTAACGGCCCGGTCAATTCAACAGGACGTAGTCTGGATGTGGCTGTCGCCGGTGAAGGCTGGTTGGCGGTCCAGGCCAGTGATGGCAAGGAGGCCTACACACGTGCAGGTGACCTTCAGGTTACTGCAACGGGTTTATTGACAGGGCCATCCGGTCTTCCTGTTCTGGGTGATGGCGGCCCAATTACTATCCCTGCTGCCAGCACGATTCAGATTGGTAATGATGGCACGCTCTCGATATTACCCGAGGGTGCCGTCGCAGGTCAGGAGACCGTTGTTGGCCGCTTGAAGCTGGTGAATCCGGATTTTAAAGAGTTGTATAAAGGTGATGATGGCCTGATGCGACTCAAGAGTGGTGATGCCGCTCCCGCCGATGCACAGGTGCGGCTAATTAGTGCCTCACTGGAAGGAAGTAACGTCAATGTGGCGGAGGCGCTCGTCAATATGATCGATTTACAGCGGCAATTCGAGATGCAGGTCAAGATGATGCAGAATGCCGATAAAAATTCAGAATACGCATCTCAGATGATGCGGTTGGCATAGTTCCTGCTCTATTCCCCTTAACCGTCAATATTTGGAGTAAGCCATGGCTCAGGCTCTATGGATTGCAAAGACCGGTCTTGAAGCACAACAGACAAGACTGTCGGTCGTCAGTAATAATCTTGCTAACGCAAGCACGACTGGCTTCAAACAGGACCGGGCGCTCTTTGAAGACCTTTTATATCAACACGTCCGTCAGGCCGGTGGTCAAACGAGTCAGAACACCACGATGCCATCTGGTTTGTCCATTGGTACAGGCGTACGTACCGTCGCAACCCAAAAGATTCATACCCAGGGCAATGTGTTGCAGACGGGGAATGGCTATGACATGGCTATCTCGGGTAAGGGTTACTTCCAGGTGCTGCATCCAAACGGCAGTATTGGATACACCCGCAATGGCGAGTTTCAGGTAAATGCCCAAGGGCAAATTGTCACCTCATCCGGTTATTTATTGCAGCCTGAGATCGCAATTCCACAAGACACCATGAATGTCACGATTGGGGCCGACGGTACTGTATCCGTACGTCAGGCCGGTAATCCTGCATTGACACAGGTAGGACAAATTACCCTGGCGGACTTCCGCAATCCATCGGGACTGGAACCGGTGGGTGAAAATCTCTTCATGGAGACTGCGGCCAGTGGTGCACCTCGCGTGGCCAATCCTGGATCGGCTGGCATGGGCATGCTGAATCAGGGCGCACTTGAGGGCTCCAACGTCAATGTCGTGGAAGAGCTGGTCAACATGATCGAGACCCAACGTACCTACGAAATGAACTCCAAGGCCATTGCAACCATGGATCAGATGCTGCAATACCTGAACAATAATTCATAAGCTGAAGCGAAGTTAATATGAAGGGTAATGCGAAAAATTATCTCTGGCTCGGTCTGACCCTGCTGACACTACAGGGTTGTATCTCGACGGCTGTTGATAAGAAGACTCCCAATTATGAACCGGCAATGCCGGAGGAGAAAACCGTTAAACATATTAGCAACGGTTCCATCTATCAAACCGGTATGCCGGTCGGGCTCTTTAGCGACCACTCTGCGCGGAATGTGGGGGATATTTTGTATATAGATCTGGTCGAGACGGCAACCTCCAGTGCAAATTCCAGTACCAAGACCAAAAAAGAGAGCAAGGCAGACATCAAGCCTCCTACTATCGCCGACGACAAGGTCCTGGATAAAGATAAGGAAGTGCTGAATAACAAGTACGACGGAGGGCGTGATTTCGCTGGCTCAGGTGATAGCTCTCAGACACATAATTTTACCGGAAACATCGCGGTAACAGTTGCCGAGGTTTTACCAAATGGCAATCTGGTCGTTCGTGGACAAAAGTTGATTGTTTTGAATCAGGGCCAGGAGTTCATCCGCTTTTCTGGCATTGTCCGTGCGGATGATATACGCCCGAATAACTCAGTTCCTTCCAATCGTGTAGCGAATGCATTTATCGCCTACGGTGACAGTGGCGTGTTGGCATCGGCCAACACCATGGGGCCACTTAATAAATTCTTTCAGAGTCCGGTGTTTCCATACTAAGCGCAGGAGGGTAGAGGCATGTTGTACGAAAAAGAATTTCGCCTGGTTGTCCTGATTGCATTGATTATGTTATTTGGATCTTATGCGGGACTGGTAAAGGCAGAACGCATCAAGGATATCTCACAGGTAGCCGGGGTTCGGAATAATCAGTTGGTGGGTTATGGTTTGTTGGTAGGTCTGGATGGAACAGGTGATGGTGGTTCACCCTACACCTCACAGAGTCTAAGAAATATGTTGAATAAACTCGGTGTTGTTATCCCGGCAGATCAGAATATCACATCAAAAAATGTTGCAGCTGTTGCCGTGCATGCAGAACTTCCCGCCTTCTCAAAACCGGGTGAGAGCATCGACGTTACGGTGTCATCCATTGGAGATGCAAAGGGACTGCGTGGTGGGTCACTACTAATGACTCCATTGAAGGGTGCCGATGGTCAGGTCTATGCTGTAGCGCAGGGTAGTGTCATTGTAAGTGGCTTTGGTATACAAGGTGGCGATGGATCGCGCATTAGTATCAATGTGCCAAGCGTCGGACGTATCCCGAACGGGGCTACAGTTGAGCGTGTTGTTGAAACACCGTTTGGCAGTACGAATGAGTTGGTGTTGAACTTACGCCATCCGGATTTTACCACCTCAAACACAGTTGCCAAGGCAATCAATGAGGCTATCGGACCGGGTACTGCCTACTCAATAGATGCAGGCTCAGTAAACGTCAATGCTCCGCGTGATCTAGCACAACGGGTTGCGTTTATCTCGATGCTGGAAAATATAACTGTCGAGCCAGCGGATGGCCCCGCTCGTATTATTGTTAATTCACGCACCGGTACGGTAGTCATTGGCCAGCATGTCAGGGTCAGGCCTGCTGCGGTTGCGCACGGAAATCTCACCGTAACGATTACTGAAACACCTCAAGTTAGTCAGCCGTCACCGCTATCACAAGGTCAAACCACGGTGGTGCCACGCTCAAATATTAATGTGGCACAGGAAAAAAACCATATGTTCAAGTTTGATCCTGGTGTTTCGCTGGACGATATCATTCGTGCAGTGAATCAGGTTGGCGCAGCCCCCGGCGATTTGGTTGCCATCCTTGAGGCACTGAAAGAGGCCGGTGCCCTACGTGCAGAATTAATCGTTATATAGGGCCGAGCATGAGTATCCCAACCGAGACAAATTTATACACGGACCTAAGTGACCTCTCCAGGTTGCGTCATCAGGCAAAACAGACGCCACAGGATGCGATTAAGGCCGTTGCCAAGCAATACGAGAGCCTCTTCATTAAAATGATGTTGAAGAGTATGCGGGAGGCCAGTATGGGCGATCCTATTTTCGATTCGGATCAGTCCAAGTTCTATCGGGATATGTTCGATAACCAGTTGGCACTGACAATGGGGAATGGTAAGGGGATTGGACTCGCTGAGGCATTGGAGAGACAGTTCAAACACTATGTCCCACCCTCTGCCGGTGAGGTCAGTAAAGACAAGCCGCCTGCGGTGATGAGGTTACCACAGAAGGAAACGAAGCCTGTCGTCGGCCATTCGCAGGTAAGGGCAGTGACTGGTGTTGCCTCATTTAAGGCAACTCACGCAGTCTCGCACATTGTGCCAGAGCAGCACGCTACCAGAAATGCGGTTGATCAGAATATCGCATTTGAGTCACCCAAAGAGTTTGTTGAAAAACTCTGGCCACTGGCAGAGAAGGCGGGTGATAGATTAGGACTGGAACCTGCGGTGCTAGTGGCTCAGGCAGCACTCGAAACCGGCTGGGGGCGTTATGTCTCACATGATGAGTCAGGCAAGTCCAGCTTTAATTTATTTAATATCAAGGCAGGCAAACATTGGGACGGGAATAGCGTCACTGTTAATACCGTGGAGTTTATGGGTGGAAACCCGGTCAATCAAGTTGCACGCTTCCGCGCATACGAATCTTTTGCAGAAAGTTTTAATGACTATGTTGAATTTCTAAAGGAAAGCCCACGCTATAAAAATGCCCTCGAACAGGGTGCAGATGCGGATTCATTCATACGCGAGCTGCATAGTTCCGGTTTCGCTACCGATCCTGACTACGCGGATAAGATACTGCATATTCTGGAGCGTGAGGCCCCCTTGTTTGAGCGCCTGTCCGAGGCGCCAAATTCCTACAATAATGAAGGCTGAGATGAAGAAGGGGATATATTGAAATGTCAGGTGGAGGTGACATTCTTGGTATTAGCGTGAGTGGTGCGGTCGCAGCACAACGGACACTCGCGACCACCGGACACAA
>JAHEDA010000231.1 GCA_024641445.1 Gammaproteobacteria bacterium | reverse complement strand
CCCCGACGGGGCGCAGATTGAACTTAACATCGATGGTGAGAAGGCGACTATCCGTTCAGGTCGCAGCCGTTACACCCTGGCAACACTGCCTGCTAACGAGTTCCCAAACATGGATTCGCTTGAGGCACCGGTTGAATTTTCACTGCCACAGCAAGCACTCAAACGTGTTATCGAGAAAACCCAGTTCTGCATGGCGATTCAGGATGTTCGCTACTACCTGAATGGTCTGTTATTGGAGATGAGCCAGGACAAACTCACGGCGGTGGCAACTGACGGGCATCGTCTGGCACTAAGCCAGATCAAGATGTCGAGCCCGGTGAAGGAGACGCGCCAGGTAATTCTCCCCCGCAAAGGTGTTACGGAGCTCTCAAAGTTACTCGGCGATAGTGAAGATATGGCTCAGTTACAGCTTGGAACTAGTCATCTGCGGATCAAGTTAGGTGATGTGACCTTTACCTCCAAGCTGATTGATGGAAAATTTCCCGATTACAACCAGGTTGTCCCCGCCACAACAGACAAACTCATCAGCGGCAATCGCGTGGGATTGTTACAGGCATTTAGCCGTGCCTCGGTACTCTCAAATGAAAAATACCGTGGCATGCGTTTGAATCTTGAGGCAAATCTACTGCGTGCAACCCTACATAACCCTGAGCAGGAAGAGGCTGAGGAAGAAATTGAGGTCAATTACAATGGTGGTGAGTTCGAAATCGGCTTCAATGTAAGCTATTTCATCGATGCGTTATCAGCCATTTCTGAGGAGCGGGTCAGGATACAGCTCACAGACTCCAACCACAGTTGTCTAATCCAGGGTGATAATGACGAATCCAGCAAGTATGTCATTATGCCCATGCGACTCTAGTAGGGGCCTGCAAATAGGCCCGAATGGCAATTAAAACCCTCCAACTTCAGCATGTCCGTAACATCAAGCGGGCGGTGCTGGAGCCCTCTGACACCCTCAATCTCATTATTGGTGATAACGGCGCAGGTAAAAGCGCACTACTCGAGGCGATACACACCCTTGGTTTGGGCCGATCCTTCCGCACCACTCATATAAACGAGGTCATACAACGCGGCGAGACCGCACTTCTAGTCACTGCAAGACTGCTTCACGGAGAGCGTGGGATTCAGGTTGGGGTCGAGAAGGGTAAAGAACACACCCAAGTAAGAATTGGCGGCGAGACGGTTGGCCAACTCTCCCAGCTAGCCGAATACCTCCCTATTCAAACAATACACCCCCTTTCGCACGAACTTCTTACAGATGGACCCAAGCAAAGACGCCAATATCTGGATTGGGGTGTGTTCCACGTGGAACATAGTTACCTCCAGACCTGGCAGCAATATCAAAAGGCACTGCGTCAGCGCAATGCTGCCCTCAGGCAACAATTGACCGAAAAAAATGTTCGTCTCTGGGATATGGCCTTATTGCGTTTCGCTGACCAAATGACACAACAACGGGTTCTATATCTCCAGCGCCTTACACCGGTAGTTAACCAGTTTACCCAGGCCTTGGTGGGAATGAGGACGAATATGTCCTATCAGCAGGGCTGGAACCAGGAAGAGAACTTAGTAGAGGCCCTGGAACGGCATTTTCAGCGAGACCGGGAGCAGGGCCATACCCGCTCAGGACCCCACCGTGCCGATATCCGGATTACAGTCGAAGAGAAAGATGCCCAACAGCACATATCAAGGGGCCAACAGAAATTACTGGTCTGCGCCATGCGTTTGGCCCAGGCGCATGTCTTTGCTGAGGACACTGGTAGGCGATGCGTGATACTGGTGGATGACCTCCCCGCAGAGCTGGACCCAACCCATCGCCAGCGTCTAACCGAGGTGTTGGTTGAGACCAAGGCCCAATTATTTATCACCTTGACTGAGGCAGCGCTCCTGAATTCCAGCGCCTGGCCAGAGCGAAAAATGTTCCACGTGGAACACGGCGAAATTCGAGAGCTGCTATAATTCGATACCTTTAATATATTAGGAGCACGGCCATGACGGGTGGTACCTACGATTCCTCCAGTATCAAGGTCCTCAAGGGCCTGGATGCGGTGCGCAAGCGCCCCGGCATGTATATCGGCGATACCGACGACGGCACCGGTTTGCACCACATGGTCTTTGAGGTGGTGGATAACGCCATTGACGAGGCCTTGGCGGGGCACTGTACCCAAGTCGATGTGGTCATCCATGGCGATGGTGCCGTGACGGTGCGTGACAATGGGCGCGGTATCCCCACCGACATCCACAAGGAGGAGGGCCGTTCTGCGGCAGAGGTCATCATGACCATACTCCATGCCGGCGGAAAGTTTGATGACAACTCCTACAAGGTCTCTGGCGGTTTGCACGGGGTTGGCGTATCAGTGGTCAATGCCTTGTCAGAGACACTCAAGCTCACCATTCGCCGTGATGGCAAGCTCCACCACCAGGAATACCGTCTGGGTGTGCCACAGGCCCCACTGGCTGTGGTGGGAGAGGCCGACAAAACCGGCACCGAGGTACGTTTCCTACCAAGCAAGGTGATCTTTACCGACACCCTCTATCATTACGACATCCTAGCCAAGCGCCTGAGAGAGTTGTCCTTCCTGAATTCCGGTGTGCGGATCACCTTGCTGGATGAGCGTGACGGCAAAAAGGATGAATTTGAATATAAAGGGGGCATCAAGGCCTTCGTGGAGCATCTTAATCGCAATAAGACGCCACTACACGACAACGTCTTTTACCTCAATCACGAGAAAGACGGCATTACGGTCGAGGTCGCCATGCAGTGGAATGACTCGTACCAGGAAAACATCTTTTGCTTTACCAACAATATTCCCCAGCGCGATGGGGGTACCCACCTGGCGGGTTTTCGTGCCGCGTTAACACGTACCCTCAATGGCTACATCGAAGACCAGGCCCTGGCCAAGAAGGCCAAGGTCTCACCATCGGGTGACGATGCCCGTGAGGGCCTGACGGCGGTGCTGTCGGTGAAGGTGCCGGACCCCAAATTCTCCTCCCAGACCAAGGACAAGCTGGTCTCCTCAGAGGTAAAGGGCGTGGTCGAGTCCGTGATGGGCGAGAAATTCAATGATTATCTGATGGAGAGTCCCAGCGATGCCAAGTCCATCGCCATGAAGATGGTGGATGCGGCGCGTGCCCGCGAGGCCGCCCGCAAGGCGCGCGAGATGACGCGCCGCAAGGGCGCGCTGGATATCGCTGGGCTACCCGGCAAGTTGGCGGACTGCCAGGAGAAGGACCCGGCCCTATCAGAATTGTTCCTGGTCGAGGGTGACTCCGCCGGTGGCTCGGCCAAGCAGGGGCGCGACCGTAAATACCAGGCTATTTTGCCACTCAAGGGCAAGATCCTGAACGTGGAGAAGGCGCGCTTCGACAAGATGCTCTCCTCGGCGGAGGTGGGTACCCTCATCACGGCCCTGGGTTGTGGCATTGGCAAGGACGAGTTCGATATTGCCAAGCTGCGTTATCACCGCATCATCATCATGACCGATGCCGACGTCGACGGCTCCCATATTCGTACCCTGTTATTGACCTTCTTTTATCGCCAGGTCCCGGAGCTGGTCGAGAATGGTCACATCTATATTGCGCAACCCCCGCTCTACAAGGTGAAGAGGGGTAAGCAGGAGCGTTACGTCAAAGACGATGTGGAGCTTAATGCCTACTTGCTTCAAAACGCCCTGGAGGGTACCGAGTTCCACGTCAATGAGGCAGCCCCACCGCTGAGCGGCCAGGCCTTGGAGGGTTTGGCGCGGCAGTATATGTTGGTGATGGACAGTATTAAGCGCCTGGCCCGGCGTTATCCAGGCGAGGTGTTGGAAAAGATCATCTCAATGCAAGCAGTTTCAGAGGAGATGCTGAACGATCGCACCATGATGGAGGCCTGGGTGAAAGAGTTGGCGACACAATTGCGCGACGATCATAGCCTATTTGCCTACACCTTCAGCCTGGAGGGCGTGGATGGCGACTGGTCCTTAAAGATCGATGCCGCTCGCCACGGGATCAGTTCAGAATTCCGCATCAATCGCGACTTTTTCGAGTCGGGTGAGTACCGCGCAATCCGCTTGCTGGGTCAGGAATTGACCGGCCTCTTGGGTGCTGGTGCCTATGTCCAGCGTGGTGATCGCAAGCAGGCAGTGAGCTCCTTTAAACAGACCATGAACTGGTTGTTGGAGGAGGCGAAACGCGGCCAGCACATTCAGCGCTACAAAGGTCTGGGTGAAATGAATCCCGAGCAGCTGTGGGAGACCACGCTGAATGCGGAAATGCGTCGCCTCCTGAAGGTGCGGATCGAGGACGCCATTGCGGCGGACGAGATATTTACCACTTTGATGGGTGATCAGGTTGAGCCGCGGCGCGACTTTATCGAGGCTAACGCCCTCAATGCGACCAATCTCGACATCTAACAATGAGTACGTAATAAGACAAAAGAAAAGGCCACCATACGGTGGCCTTTCTCATTGCATGCAGTGCAGGGCAAGACGCCCTGCGGAGCATTACTTCTTGCCGGCTTCTGCAGGAGCAGCAGCGGCAGGAGCTGCGGCTACCGGGGCAGCAGCAGGTGCGGCAGCCTGGTCAGCAGCCGGAGCGGCGGCAGGAGCAGCAGCGTTCTGTTCAACCGCAGCAGGAGCCGG
>JAHEDA010000230.1 GCA_024641445.1 Gammaproteobacteria bacterium | reverse complement strand
TCCAAGTAGCGCCTGAAAAATCACAATGCCTACCAACACAAGCGGCAGCATCAGCAACTGGGTTGGCTCGTGGCGTTTGCGCAATGCCAGAATGGCGAGCGCCAGGATCAGGAGACCCAGCGTCCCGGCGAAATAACGGTGGATCATTTCCTTCCAGGCCTTATGTGCCTCAACCGGGCGATCCGGGTAGGCCTGCATGGCCGCGTGCAATTCCGTGTGAGTTTGCGGTACATGCACGTGGCCATAACACCCGGGCCAATCAGGACAACCCAGTCCCGCATCAGAGAGGCGAACATAGGCGCCCAGTACCACCACCACCAGCGCCAGGCACGCTGCAATAAATGAGACACGAACGAACATAGATTTGACCACTGTCACTCCTAACCGATTTGTGACCATTTAAGTAGATGTTGCATATCGCGTATTAGACCCTTGGCATTAAATCCGCTTGGATATGTCATCATCAGATTTCCCAAGGGGTCTACAAGATAGAGACGTTGTGCAGAGATCACCGGCTTGGTGGCACCGATCTCAAATTGGCGCTGAATTGACATGATTGCTGCGCCATTACCCTTCACTACGACCAAATCCGGGTGGTGCGTCAGAATTATTTCGAGCCTTGCGGAGGGCGCCTTTGCCAGAATGAGAAAACGCGCAACACGTTTTACATCCTCATTCAAACTCAAGCGGGCCTGGTGGGCCATGTAAAGGTCTTGCTCACAGGTCCCCTTACACTCACCATCGTCAAAGTACACCATAGACCACTTGCCACGTAGCTCTTTGATTGTAAAGGGCTTACTCTCAGGTCCCACAAGTGCAAAGTTGCTGAGTGGTCGCGCCGGGCTAACCAGCTCACCATAATTTTTGGTTTTCTCATTGCCCGATTGACTATAGTGTGAGTACACAAGCCACGCCGCTATCACCGGGGAAAGAAATAATATGATCAGCAGTATCAATGAACGACGGCTGCGCCGTATATCAGCCCTGGAGATTTCACTCATCGGTTTTATCGCTCTCGACTATTAGAGGTGCCTTACGGCGCCTTAGATTCAATATAATATAAAGAAAAATCAGGATTGTTGCGAAGGAAAACCATTGAATCGCATAACCGTCATTCTTTTCAGGCTGGAGATCCACCTTATGCCAGTTTCGTAGATAACCGTGCGGGGCATCCCTGTCCAGGTAGATAACCGCAGCTTGAACCACATAACCCAACTCGACACCGATAGCCCTGGCATCAATCCACTGCACTACCGCGGGCCACGAGTGCCCCACTCGATTGTACGCGTTACTGGAGAAATATGGCTTCGGGTCAGGGTGGTTCAGTATACCATGCACCGTCACCATGCTATCGGGGCTCTCAATCACAGGTAGGGCCGTACGTAACTCGCCGCCGGGGACCCAGCCTCGATCTACCAGTATCGCAAATTTCTGATTCGCCGCGCGTAGTGGTGTCAGCACATGGTAGCCAACTCGCCCATCCTCGACACGATTATCGAGTAAGAAACTATGCGCAGTGTCGTAAAATCCCTGCACATACACCGGACGATATCGAAGGTTGCTGATATCAATTGGCGTATGTGCGATCTGCAAACTTGCCAAGTGACCACGCGAGACCAATAATGTCTCCAGAGCACGCTTCTCTTCTGCGCGCCCGAGTTGCCAATATCCCAGGCGGATAAACAAGGGCACCAAGATCAATACCATTACTGTCGGTAACAATCTTGGCCTGAAATGTCTAACAGTTTCCATCATGGCTATATCTTAATAGTTCAGCATCGCAGTCGGCTATACAGACATAACCGAGTTCGGGTGATTTTCAGCTATACTAAGTCCTCTTGAAAATGGAGGTATTAAAATGCTCATGAAAATCATTATCGTCAGCATACTCTTGGTCATCCTGGCCAGCATGGGCATGGCTCTCTTCTCTCTGGTCAAGGACAAGGGACAATCTGATCGTACGGTCAAGGCACTCACTGTGCGCATCGCCCTCTCAATCGGTCTCCTGATCATTCTCATGATCGGCTACAAGCTCGGACTTATCGCCCCCCATTCCCTCTAAATCGCATTCATTTCTGGGCGGGCATTCTCCGGCGGTCAATGCCACAACATTACACCGCATCATCAGTTCTGAGAAATAAAATAAAAAAGGCGCTGCATAAGCAGCGCCTCAGGTAATGCTACTTTATATTTTTTATAACCAGTATACGAAAATAAACAGACCTAACCAGACTACATCCACAAAATGCCAATACCAAGATGCGGCCTCAAAGGCGAAGTGGTTTTCTGCTGTGAAGTGACCCTTGATAGAGCGCAGCAGCATCACTGCCAGCATAATGGCACCGATTGTGACGTGCAGGCCGTGAAACCCTGTCAGCATAAAGAAGGTCGTACCATAGATACCACTGGTGAGCTTCAGGTTCATGTGACTATAAGCCTCACCATACTCATGCATCTGCAAGCCAAAGAAGGTAAAGCCCAGGGCAACGGTAAGAAACAGGCCCAGAATAAGCTGTCCACGATTACCCTTCTTCAAACCCCAGTGTGCCCAAGTCACTGTCAAGCCAGAGGTCAGCAGAATGATGGTATTCCAGAAGGGAATGCCCCATGCCTCCATGACGTGAAATTCACCGCCAACTTTACCGGGACCGTTTGTGGGCCATACATTCTCGAAGCCCTTCCACAGTATCTCACCGGTCATGGCCTTGTGGCCTGCACCGGACAACCACGGCACCGATAACTCGCGAGCATAAAACAGGGCACCAAAGAAGGCTGCGAAGAACATCACCTCGGAGAGGATGAACCACATCATCGCCATGCGGAACGTAGTATCCACCTGTTTGTTGTATTTCCCAGCAACGCTTTCGCTAATTACAGTACCAAACCAACCAAACAGCATGAATACAATAATAGCCAATCCGATATACATCAGTACGGATGGGTCATTCGGATTCAACGCGAAACCGAACATCGTACAGAACAGACCAATTGAACCAACCACCGGCCAATGGCTTGGCTGTGGTAAGTAATATCCACCTTGTGCTTGTGCCATGACTACCCCTCTCTTTATAAACTTATTCTGTTTGTAATCAATTATACTTACTTCGTTAATGCCACATGCTGCACTGAATTAGCAGCCTGCGCTTTCTTTTGATCCGGCGCCACAAAGAATGTGTAGGAAAGACTTATTGTCTTCACATCCTTAGGTAGGGCACTGTCGACAAAAAATACCAACGGCATATCTTTAGCCTCGCCCGCTGCAAACACCTGCTGACTAAAACAAAAGCACTCGATCTTGCTGAAGTACTTTACGGCCTGACTCGGTACGATACTTGGAATCGCCTGTGCCACAATCGCACGTCCAGTCTTGTTCTTGGCGTAAAACTTTGCCGACATCGTCTGACCTGGGTGCACCTGCATTACATGCGTCTCGGGATAGAAGTCCCAATCCAGGTTGTTATTCAACGTCGTCATGAACTCAACCGTCACGGTACGATTCGCATCGACTACGTTCCCAGCTGTTGAGGTCGGCGCCTTGTAGGTGCCGTCCGCGATAGCGGTGAAACGTCCATTGATCCCAAACGCATTACACATCACGTTATACAACGGGACCATGGCATAGCCGAAACCGAACATCAGTATCGTCACAAACCCAAGCTTACGGACCAGTTGCAAGCTCTTGTGTTTGTCTGGACCTGGCATCATTTTTATCGACTCACGTCATTTAAAGAACACAGCCCCGTCAGGTGACAGGGCTGTTTACATCATTACTTGATCTGCGGTGCGGTCTCGAACGTGTGGTAAGGAGGTGGTGATGGTAGTGTCCACTCCAGACCCTCTGCGCTATCCCAAACCTGGGATGTTGCCTGCTTACCACCGCGGATACACTTCACAACGATGAACAGGAACAGGATCTGTGACGCGCCGAAGACAAAACCACCAATCGAGGACCAGAAGTTCCAGTCCGCAAACTGCAAGGCATAGTCAGGGATACGACGGGGCATACCTGCCAGGCCCAGGAAGTGCTGTGGGAAGAACAGGACATTCACAGAGATCGCAGAGACCCAGAAGTGAACCTTGCTCAAACCCTCGTCATACATATGACCCGTCCATTTGGGCAGCCAGAAATAAACGCCGGCGATGATGGCAAACAGCGCACCGGTTACCAATACATAGTGGAAGTGCGCCACCACGAAGTAGGTGTCCTGGTACTGGAAGTCGGCCGGGGCAACACCCAACATCAGACCGGTAAAACCGCCAATGGTGAACAGGAACACAAACGCCACCGCCCACAGCATTGGGGTCTCGAAGGTCATTGCACCCTTCCACATGGTGGCGGTCCAGTTAAAGACCTTCACTGCGGTCGGTACAGCGATCATGACCGTCGCATAGGTGAAGTACAGCTCGCCCGCTACCGGTAGACCCACAGTAAACATGTGGTGTGCCCATACGATAAACGACAGGAAGGCGATAGCTGCAGTCGCATATACCATAGAGGCATACCCGAACAGCTTCTTGCGGGCGAAGGTCGGGATGATCTGCGAGACGATACCGAAGGCAGGCAGAATCATGATGTACACCTCAGGGTGACCGAAGAACCAGAACACATGCTGGAACAGAACCGGGTCACCACCACCCG
>JAHEDA010000229.1 GCA_024641445.1 Gammaproteobacteria bacterium | reverse complement strand
TCTTCGTTTTAACCAACTGCTCATAGGAGCAAACACTTACCTTGTGTTGCAGTTATGTTAGCAGGACAGCGAGGTGTTACCCCAGCCTACTCAGCGGCACGCATGGCATCGAATATCTGTACCAGATCGGTCTGCCAGCGCTTCACCATCAGCTGCATGTCGGCAAACTCACTGCCAAAGATCTGGGTGGGTGCCGCGCTCACCAGTAGGGTCTCATTCTGTTCGGCAAAGATCGCGATCTTCAACGGCAAATAGGCCGCCAACTGTGGGTGCTTCTCGATGAGCTGATGGGTCTCATCGGCCTTGCCGTAAAATACCACTCGGTATTTGTCGGTGGTGTAACCACTGTTGGTAAGTCCCACATCGACGCGCTGCACCCGACTGACCACATAACCCTCGGCCTTAATGACCTCCTGCAGTTTCAGCATGGCCTCTGGAAACTCCAGCTTGCTGCGCACGATCATCAACTCCTCCGCCTGCGTGTAAGACGCCAGCAACATTCCAATTAATATTAATACACTTCGCATCGGCGTCTTCACAGCGTGGCCTCCTCAACAATTGAGGTATAGAGGTTGAACATCTCTGTGCACATCTTGTCAAGCTCAGCGTTGTTAAAGAGGCGGCTAAGATTCTTGGGATTGATGGCATAGACCGTGACCTTGCCGTCCTTGCCCTCTACTGCGGTGACGCGACAAGGCAGGAACATCCCTACGCGCGGGTCAACGGCGAGGGCGTGGTTGAGGAATTCAAAGTTACAGAAATAGATGATGATCTGCTTTGGATTCTCCTTTCCTGCATCGACCATGCCCTGATCAACCTCCTGCACGCGGATGATGCGGAAGTTTTTTCCCACGGCCGCCCGCTTTATTGCCTCAACTGTCTCTTGCAGTGAAAACGGCGACTCCGACACGATGACATCCGGTTCACCTTCGGCCTGTTTCACTACATCGACGATCTTTTGTTTTTCGAAACCGCGCACATGCGCCACGATGTCTTCGATATCCTGCTCACTCAGGCCCTGTTTGGTAAAGGACACCATCGGCGTACCCTCACGCCCATGCATGAGCGTAGCCTTCAGCATGTCATTGCTAGCCGCGGCAAGGAAACCCGGGTTGTTGATCGCCGGGGCGATGATCGGTAGGTCACGCGGACGCGAGAAGGTGACGCCGGTACCGTGTCCACCACCACCTTGTGCACCGTGACAAACGGCGCAGCGTTGAGCAAAGAGTTCGGCACCGTGTTTCGCGTTTCCTTTACTCTTCATCCTGGCGTGAAAGGGCTTCTGCGGTACCCAGGTGCGAATGTGCGCCACAATGGCCTTGACCTCGGCATCACTCAGTTGAGTAAACGCAGGCATGACGCGTCCGGGGCGCCCGACACGGATGGTCTTGATAAGAAAATTGTCGTCGATGCCATTCTGAAAGTCTGGTAGCGCCAGGGGGACACCCACCCCGCCGTTACCGTTAGACCCATGACAGGCGGCACAATTGCGCGCAAATAATTGCGCCCCATCCGGTGTTGCCGCCCAGGCCGACAGCCCGAACGATAGCCACCCCACCATAACCCATGCATACTTGCGCATTCATTTGCCCCACAGTTAAGCCAGTCCGTAACGTACTCTATCAGTGTGCCGTTTTACCACATTGATGTATATCAACAAGCGCTAATGTGGCACCGGTGTAACGGAAAAACCCATGAAACCCTTCTCGGAATCCTGCGAACAGAACAAGCTGCCAATCCTGGCGGTGCTGCAAGAGGCCCTGGCCAAGCACCGCGTGCTATTGGAAATTGGCAGCGGCACCGGCCAACACGCGGTGTTCTTTGCCCAGCAACTCCCCCACCTGGAGTGGCATACCAGCGACGTCAGCGCCAACCACCCCGGCATCCGCCAGTGGTTGGCGGAATCACCGCGCCCCAACCTGCACGGGCCCTATGCCCTGGACGTAAATCAGGGCGAGTGGCCACTTACCAACGTAGACGCCCTCTTCAGCGCCAATACCACCCACATCATGGATTGGCCGAGCGTGGTGAAGTTATTCGCAGGGATCGGGCGAGTGTTAGTCCCGGAGGGGCGGGTATGCTTGTACGGTCCCTTCAACTACAACGGGCAGTACACCAGTGAGAGCAATGCGCACTTTGATCAGTGGCTGAAGGTCCGCGACCCATTGAGCGGCATCCGCGACTTCGAGGCCATGAATGTACTGGCCGGTGAGCAAGGCCTGGACCTGCTCAAGGACTACCCCATGCCGGCCAACAATCGTATTCTGGTGTGGCAGAAGTCTGCGGCATCCATTTGAATTCCTGATTTGAACTTATTGCTCAATCGTTGTTAATCAGGGTCGCTCACCAAATTCTTGGCGCAATCGCAAGTCACTTACGAACAAGGCATGCACCACTAGTCATACAAGACTACGGTTATACTACCGTGCATGACTGAGCCATCCCTCTACACGAGTTATCTGCTGCCACCGCTGTTTTTCCTGATTGCCTTTGTCTATGCCGCCATTGGTCTCGGTGGTGGTACGGCCTATACCTCAATACTGGCGATAACGGGTACGCCGGTGATTCAGATCCCGCCCATCTCGCAGGCGCTGAACATCATTGTCAGCACTAGCGGAGGCTATCAGTACGCCCGCGCGGGTCACCTGCGGCTGAATCTCATCCTCCCGGCGCTATTGAGTTCTATACCCATGGCGTATTTTGGCGCCAGCCTGCACCTGCCGAAAGAGGTGTTCCTGTTTATCCTCTGGCTGACACTTTTATTGGTCGCGACGCGACTATTGCTGCTGCGTGATTTGAGCTGGCGGCTATCGTTTGCGCGTAACACCTCGGTAGGCATCGTGTTTGGGGTCGGCGCCATCCTCGGCTTCATTGCCGGGGCAGTAGGCATAGGTGGTGGGATTTACCTGGTACCTCTGTTATTAATCTTGAATCTTGCAACGGCAAAAGAGGCGGCGGCGTGTGGTGCGGCATTTGTTCTTGTCAATTCTCTGGTGGGGCTGTTCTCACGCGTACTACATCATGAGATCGACTGGAATCTCGTGATACCGCTTGGCATTGCGGTTGCCATTGGTGGTAGCCTCGGTGCCTACATCGGTGCACACAAACTGAGGGCGGCAACACTCGAACGAATGCTGGTCATCATCGTGCTCACGGCCTTGATTGCCGTCACTAAAAAACTCTGGTTTTAACCAGACTCCGGAAGAGAGCGGTATCGCACGCGGCGATACCGCACTAGCACTAGCGACGACCTCCACCACCAGGACCCATAGTGCCTGGCCCCATTCCGCTACCCATACCACTACCCATACTGCTATCCATACCATGCATGGGAGCTTCATCCGGGAGCTTTATTCCACGTTCTGCCGCTCGCTTTTGCATGAGTTCGTGATGCTCATTGCGAATACGATTGCGCTCCTCAAGCGTAGTTGCCTTATGCATGCGCGCGCGATAACTGTTGCGCTCCTGATCGTTCATGAGTTGGTAGCCGTAGATTTGGTGGGGCTGCAATTGTTGCCGGTCTTGATCCTCGGCGAAAACCGGGGTGACCATCACTACGGCGATACTGGCCAATATTGCTATGATGATTCTGTTCGACATATCCATATCCTCCTGAGCAATCCTGAATAACAGTCATACTCGACTGGGAGGCACACTAGACACTAATCACTAGGTTTATGCATTGATCAAAAACAACTTCACTGCTGACTAAAACCACATAATTGTAATACTAAATTGGATGTGGATATCAAGACAGGACTTGATTTAACCAATGTGAGATATCCGCAATCTCTTTTGGATGCACGCTGTGTTCCATCGGATAGGAATGAAAGTCAACGTGATAACCCAAGGTGTTTAATACATCACGTGATTGCTCACCGAGTGGATAGTGCACGACCGGGTCATGGCTACCATGCGCCATAAAGATCGGAGTGGCGAGATTCTGCTGCGAGTGTTCGCGTTTGAATGACTCGATTAAGGGGAGATAGGTGGAGAGGGCCATTACCCCGGCAAGCGGGTGTGTGTAACGCAAGCCGGTGAAGAGCGCGATGGCGCCACCTTGCGAGAAGCCCGCGAGGACGATGCGCGCACTCGGGACACCGCGCTCGTGCTCTCGACTAATCAGTGCCTCAATCTGCGCCGCGGATTCGCGAATACCCTTTTCGTCCTGTTGGGCCTCAATGCGTTGCGCGGCGATGTCGTACCACGCCCGCATCACATACCCACCATTGACGGTCACGGCACGCTTCGGCGCATGTGGAAAGACAAACCGGGTCTGTGGCTTGTTGGCAAACTCAAGCTCATCGACGATAGGCTCGAAGTCGTGACCGTCGGCACCCAGGCCATGCAACCAGATCACACTAAACTGCGCATCCCCTGGACCCGTTTCGACACACGCAAGTAACTCACTCATGCACCACACCTCGCTAAGACGTGCTGCATTCTATGTGAATCGGTTGTCGCCGCCTACACGCAGGCGCTCCGGTGTGAGCACCACGATGAACTAAGAGGGATGAGGGTCAGAGAATTTGCGCTCAACTACTAGCCCGTACTCCAACCACGCGGGCGCTGCATCCCCGCGAGCTTGCAGGCCTGTTTGACATACCCATAAGGGAAGAGCTTGAAGAGCTGGGTCTTGGCG
>JAHEDA010000228.1 GCA_024641445.1 Gammaproteobacteria bacterium | reverse complement strand
CCGTGCTCGGTGGGTTTGTGGAGAACCTGCAGACTGGCAAGGCGGTATCTGAACAAGAGCTGGCGCGCTCCCTGCACCTGATGCGTCAGCAGACCCATCGAATGCAGCGTCTGGTAGAAGACCTGATGATCCTCTCGCGACTGGAAGACGAACACCACGAATCACGCCGCGATGTGGTTAGCGTACCGCATCTCCTGCGCGAGATCCTTACTGAGGGCAGGGCATTGAGTGGTGGACGTCACCAATTCCAGGTCGAGGTCGACGAGGACCTCTTGTTGCTCGGTAATTCGCGCGAGCTGGATAGCGCGTTTCGTAATCTGGTGGTAAATGCAGTGAACTACACCCCAGAGAAGGGGATGATCACGGTGCAGTGGTTTCGCAATGAGACCGGTGCCCATTGCGTGGTGCGTGACACGGGTATTGGCATTGCTGCACGCCATATCCCACGCCTGACTGAGCGTTTTTATCGTGTGGACACGGCGCGCTCACGTGACAGCGGTGGATCGGGGCTGGGTCTGGCGATTGTGAAACATGTGTTACAGCGCCACGGTGGGCAATTACGTATTTTTAGCCAACCCGGCATGGGTAGCGCCTTTCACTGCGATTTTCCACCGCAGGTTATTACGGCCGCAGGGCGAGTGGCGACCTAGAGACTCGCGGTGGGATTGTCATATAATTGTCATCTTACTGTCACATTTGACTGTGATCATCTCGGGCATGCAAAATTTCTTATTTTCTACTCCTGAGGGGAAAGCGATATGAAGCGAATGGAACTGTTAACCGGCGGTGTCATCGCCGCGAGCCTGATCATTGGTAATGTGGCCCATGCCGCCACCCCCAAGATTGATAACGAGATCAAAAAGTATACAAAGGTGAGTGGTGTCTCTGGCAACCTGAGCAGCGTGGGCTCGGATACCCTGGCCAACCTGATGACCCTCTGGGCCGAAGAATATAAGCACCTCTACCCGAACGTGAATATCCAGATTCAGGCGGCGGGTTCCTCTACGGCTCCCCCTGCACTGACCGAGGGTACCAGCAATGTGGGCCCGATGAGCCGGCAGATGAAGGACAAAGAGGTTGAGGCCTTTGAAAAGAAGTACGGCTATAAGCCTACCGCGATTCCCGTTGCGATCGATGCACTGGCGGTCTATGTCAACAAGGACAATCCCATCAAGGGCATGAGTCTGACCCAGGTCGATGCGATCTTCTCGACCAATCGCAAGTGCGGTGCCACCAAAGAGATTGGCAATTGGGGACAGTTGGGTTTGGGCGGTGCGTGGGCCAAGCGTGATATCCAGCTCTACGGTCGTAACTCGGTCTCGGGTACCTACGGTTATTTCAAGGAACATGCATTGTGTAAGGGCGACTACAAGAATACCGTGAATGAACAGCCCGGGTCGGCCTCGGTTGTACAGTCGGTGACGGCGTCACTCAATGGCATTGGCTATTCAGGTATTGGCTACAAGACCTCTGGCGTGAAGGCGGTGCCGCTGTCACATAAGGATGGCGAGGCCTTTGTTGCCGCTAGCACCGAGAACGCAATCAAGGGTGCCTATCCCCTGGCGCGTTTCCTTTATATCTATGTGAACAAACAGCCAAACAAGTCACTTCAACCCTTGGAGAAGGAGTTTATGAAGATGGTGCTGTCTCGTCAGGGACAGGAAGTGGTGATCAAGGATGGCTATATCCCACTGCCCTATAGCGTAGTGAAGAAGCATCTTGGGGTCCTGAAGTAACACACTGGTAAGAAATATAAAAAAGCCCCGCATTGCGGGGCTTTTTTTGTTGTCAGAGCGTCATCACAATGAAAGATATAAACGTTAAGGTTTGCGATGTGGTCAGACGGGCTCGTTAAGCCTGGCTTAGAAATCTCTGGCATAGGGCAATGACGTAAAGGTCGTGCAGAGACGGTGCTCTCCTCCTGAGTTGGAATCAATACGTCCTATTACCGTCCTGCAGCGGCCCCGGGTTCCCCGGGGCCGTTTTTATTTAAGGATAAGCGTGGATTGGGCATTTTCTCACCAGGTCGGGTGCTGTAACATTTCTGTCATATTTGAGGAATACGATAAGCAGCCATGATCGAACCCACCACCCCCAAGCCCTGGCAACGTCTGAATCCCCGATTGCTGCTTTGGCGTCTGGGCTGGGACCGTGTGGCGCGTCACGGAATTGCATTTGGTGGGATCAGCATCATCCTCGCCATCGTCTTGATCTTCTTTTATCTCGCCTATGTCGTGGCACCTCTGTTCAAGCCTGCACGTACCGAGGCGGTGGCAACTTATGTGCTGCCACAGCACGCGGAGGCCAGGTCCGTGTTTCTGGCGATGGAGGAACAGGATGAGATCGGGCTGCGCGTGAGCAGCGATGGGCTATTGCTGTTCTTTAAACTGGCCGATGGGTCAGTGGTCAAGCAAAGTCAGCTGCATATTCCACATGGGACCAGCATTACCGCCTTCAATAGTGGTGAACCTGCACATGGCTTGATGGTATTTGGGCTTTCGAATGGTAATGCCCTGGTCGTGCGCCATCACTATGATGTGAGTTATCCCGATAACAAGCGTTTGATCAGCCCCGAGGTGGATTACCCCCTGGGGGAAAAACCCGTTCGAGTAGATGACAAGCACAAGCCCTTGCATCAGGTCGCTGTGCAGGAGAATGGGGACGCCCTGGTCCTGGCTGCCTCGACAGATGATCACCGGCTCCTTTTAGTGAGCTTTGAAAAACAGACTTCTTTCCTGAGCGAGGAGGTCACCTTTGCACGCCAGGCCACCAGTCTTGAACACCCGGTGGGAAACATTAACCAATTACTGTTAGATAAAGACGTACGAGAGCTCTACACCGTCAATGAGGGTGGCGAGCTGAGTTATTTTGATGTCTCTGATAGAAGCAACCCTGTGTTGGTGCAGCACATTGAGGTCGCCAAGGGGCGCAATATTACTGCCGCACGGTTTCTTGCGGGAGGTATTTCCCTGCTGCTTGCGACCGAGCGCGGTCGTATCATGCAGTGGTTCCCGGTACGCGACGAGTCGGGTAAGGAGCGCCTGACCTTTATCCGTGAGTTTGAACCACACCGCTCGGCGATCACCCAACTGGCCCCCGAGTACAATCGCAAGGGATTTCTGGCGGTTGACGCGGATGGCCAACTCGGGATTTATCATAGCACTGCGCATGTCACCGTATTGAAGAAGCGAATTACTGACAAGGCCATTGATCAGTTGGCGATCTCGCCACGTGCCAATGCCTTGTTGGCAGAAGACGCAAGCGGCCGTATGTTCTTCTGGCGCATCGAGAATGAACACCCGGAGGTCTCCTGGAGTTCACTCTGGGGCAAGGTCTGGTATGAGAGCTATCAGCAACCTGAATACTTGTGGCAGTCATCATCAGCGAGTAATGACTTCGAGCCCAAATTTAGCCTCACCCCAATCTCATTCGGTACGCTGAAGGCGGCCTTTTACGCCATGCTGTTGGCGGTGCCACTCTCCATCATGGGGGCGATGTTTACGGCGCAGTTTATGGCACCCAGGATGCGGCGTGTCGTTAAGCCCAGTATTGAAATTATGGAGGCCCTGCCGACGGTCATTCTTGGTTTTCTTGCAGGGCTCTGGTTGGCGCCCTTTGTCGAGACAAACTTGTTGGGGATATTTTCCCTGCTATTGATTATCCCTCCGGCGGTAATACTTGCCGCCTATGCGTGGCAGCGTGCCCCGGCCAACATTCGTCACAGTGTGCCGGACGGCTGGGAGGCCGCGTTGCTGATACCGGTGGTAATCCTTGCGAGTGTTGTTGCCCTGGAGCTTAGCCCCTGGCTTGAGGTGCAGTTCTTTGGTGGTAGCCTGAGAACCTGGCTAAGCCAGAATCTGGGAGTTGATTACGATCAGCGTAATGCCTTGGTGGTGGGAATTGCCATGGGCTTTGCCGTCATCCCCACGATTTTCTCCATTGCCGAAGATGCCCTCTTTGCGGTACCTAAGCACCTGGTGCAGGGGTCGCTTGCGCTCGGCGCGACACCGTGGCAGACGCTTGTGCGGGTTGTGATCCTGACGGCGAGCCCGGGAATATTCTCGGCAGTAATGATTGGGCTTGGACGTGCGGTGGGTGAGACGATGATCGTCCTGATGGCGACGGGCAATACCCCGGTGATGGACTTCAGTATCTTTCAGGGGATGCGCACCCTCTCGGCGAACGTGGCGGTGGAAATGCCGGAGTCGGAACTTGGAAGCACGCACTATCGCGTCCTCTTCCTCGCGGCGCTGGTCTTGTTTGTCTTTACCTTTGTATTCAATACCGTCGCAGAGATCGTGCGTCAGCGTCTGCGTCGCAAGTACAGCAGTCTGTAGCCGGGGTATTCACGCATGTTACGTAAATGGTTTCGTAGTGGTTCACCCTGGATCTGGCTCAATGCGGCGGCAGTCAGTGTCAGCCTGATTATGGTCTTTGGTCTGCTGGGTTTGATCTTGTTCCGTGGCATGGGTTACTTCTGGCCATCTGATGTGCAACAGCTTGAATACAGCGAGCAGTCGGCCCCCCCGCAAAGATTGATCGGTGAGATATGGGACAAGGAGGACGTACTTACCGCAACCCTGCGTGACCTCGGTCACGATATTGGAGGGGGCAAGATCTCTGTCGTCCGCTATCTGCTCAAGACGGG
>JAHEDA010000016.1 GCA_024641445.1 Gammaproteobacteria bacterium | reverse complement strand
CTCAATTCACGCGCCTACGTCAGCCGCTTTAATTTCCGTGGCACCGAGCAGTCGAAACGTGTCGGTGACCTCTCCGGTGGTGAGCGCAATCGCCTGCACCTCGCCAAGTTATTGCAGCGGGGCGGCAACGTCCTGTTACTCGACGAACCTACCAATGACCTCGACGTTGAAACCCTGCGCGCACTGGAGGAGGCGCTACTGGAGTTCCCCGGTTGCGCGGTGGTGATCTCACACGACCGCTGGTTCCTCGACCGCATCGCCACCCACATCCTTGCCTTTGAGGGCGACAGTCAGGCCACCTGGTTCCAGGGCAACTATGCCGACTACGAGGCCGACCGTAAACGTCGCCTGGGTGATGAGGCAGATCAACCCCACCGCATCAAATACAAAAAACTGGATCGCTAGAATGCAAAAAAACGGCCCCTTCAGCAGGGGGCCGTTTCGATTTAGATGAGACTTAAGTTATTGTGCTGAGACAGCGCCAGGTGCCTTTGGTGTAGATTCCGCCGGGTTTGCTGCGGGGGTCTCAGGCTTGAGGGTCAGATTTTTCTCCGAGATCACATCACCCGCACCGTTGATAACAGAGACCTTCCAATCCCCCTCCCAACCCGGTTGTATGGTCTTGCTCGACCACACCCGCCAACGTGGCCCCTTAACATTGAATTCCACTTCCGCCATCACCTTGCCATCGTGTTCCCAACGATGCTTCGCGGTCTGTCCGGACATGTCACGCAACTCGGTAAAAAAATAGATCGTATTTTCACTGGTCGTGGCAGTCTTCAGGGCATCCTTGGGCTCACGGTCCTCGATGTCGTTAGTGAAAGCTGAACGGACCACGCTGCCTGTGGAAAAGCCGCTCATCTCCTCGGCCGGTGCAGGCCTGGCCTTTTTGACCTCCATCTCGTGTTCAATGGGGGCAGGACTGATCTCGGCCGCCAACACAGCAGACGCGATGATTGAAAATATGATGGTAAGCAGGGCTCTTTGCATAACTCTCTCTCCTAAAATTATTTCTTATTTGCGAACACAATCCTCGTGTACGGTGTTTGATAACACTGTATTTAAGACAGTCTGTCTGTGATTGTATTCACAGACAAATGACCAGTCTGACACTTGTGTGCTTCAGCGCACACCCTCCTGATACAAACCTGGATAGATGAGGCCAATTAACCTTCACCTAGCCCTGATAATACCAGCCAGGCGGTTGCAGACAAGCGCGGCAACAGGCCACCTGCCATGCCTAACCGGCAAACCAGCTGAATACCCCACGGCCTCGCCCGTCCGGGGACATTGGGCAGATGGGTACACTCCACCCTTGTACGAAAAAGTCTCCTCGTCAAACTCCGCCACGGGCAGGCTCGTTGACTCGACGCGCTGTTCAAAGAACCGATAAGGTGAGAATCGTTGCATCAGCCGCTAACAAGATTTATGGGCTGTCCACTCGTATAGGCGAGGATATTCTCGGCCACCCCATCCAGCAGACGCTGACGGGCGGCACGACTGGCCCAGGCGATATGGGGCGTGACGATCAAGTTTGGTAGCTGTACATCGAGTAGCAGATTGCCTGCTCGTGGAGGCTCTTCACTCAAAACATCCACACCGGCACCGGCAATAAGCCCAAGTTGCAGTGCATCCAACAGGGCCTGCTCTTCCACGATACCGCCCCGTGCAGCATTGATCAGCAAGGCGGTAGGTTTCATCTTGGCAAACTCCGCTGGCCCTAACAGATGATGAGTCTGTTCGGTCAAGGGACAGTGCAATGAAACCACATCGGCACGGGCCAACAACTCATCAAGCGATACTCGACCGCTGCGTGGTGCCCCACCTGGCCGCTGCGCGACCACCACCTGCATACCAAAGCAACGCCCCATCTCCGCCACGGCCTTGCCAAGCTCACCGTGACCGATGACCCCGAGGGTCTGCCCACTGAGGTCTTGCATTGGATAATCCAACAAAGCGAAATGTTCACTCTTTTGCCAACGTTCCTCCTGCACGGCCTGCCGATACTCAAACAAGCGACGCCGCAGAGCCAGGATCAGCATAAAGACGTGCTGCACCACCGAACTCGTGCCATACCCGCGTACATTACAGACCTGGATACCCTTGCGCTGCGCGGTAGGTATATCGATATTGTTGGTACCGGTGGCCGTTACACAGATCAGCTTGAGCGCCCCCGTCTGCGCCAGGATAGAGGCATTGAGTACGACCTTGTTTGTGATAACCATGTCATAGCCAGCAATCCTGGCGGTAACCTGTTCTGGTCGAGTTGTATGATGAATATCCAAAACATTCACCGCCTGGCGCAGGGCTGTAAAATCGAGGTCATTGTGATCCAGGCTCAGTCTATCCAGCAGAACGGCTTTCATTATTTTTGTGTTTCCCTAAAAATGAGTTGTCACTATCAACCATGCCATGCTTGTCTTCCCCAAGACAAACCTGCTACATAGTGACCTTGAATTACAGGATAAGGTATTATGCGATACCAAGGCTCTAGTGAGTATAGACACAATGTTGGCCAACGCACGGGCATTCTGCTGGTAAATCTCGGCACACCCGATGCACCGACCACCTCAGCGGTTCGACGCTATCTGGCTGAATTCCTCGCCGACCCGCGTGTAGTGGAGATGCCGCGCTGGCTCTGGCGCATGATCCTGCACGGAATCATCCTGCGCATACGACCCGGGCGCGTCGCACGGAATTATCAAAAAATCTGGTCGGCAACCGGTTCGCCACTACTCAGCATTTCTCGTCAGACGACGGATAGAGTGAGGGAGCGTTGTAGCCAGGACTTCACGGGGCCGGTGAGTGTTGCGCTGGCCATGCGTTACGGTAATCCCTCCATTGCCGCGACCATGGAGCAGCTACGGCAACAGAACGTCGAGCGCCTACTCATCCTCCCGCTCTACCCTCAATACTCCGCTACGACCACCGCATCGATCTTTGATGCCATCAGCAAGGTGCTACAAGGGTGGCGGCTCATTCCAGGCCTGCGCATGATTACCGCCTATCATGATCATCCACTTTATATATCCGCCCTGGCCAATTCGATTAAGCGGGCCTGGACCTCTCAGGGAAGGTCCCAGCAGCTCATCTTTTCTTTCCATGGCCTGCCGAGACGATACCTCGATGCAGGTGACCCCTATTATTGTCATTGTCACAAGACCGCGCGACTGGTCGCCGATCAGCTGCAAATGGCGAGCGATGAGTGGCAACTCTGTTTTCAATCGCGCTTTGGTCGTGAGGAGTGGTTACAACCCTACACAGATAAGACCCTCGCCGCACTGGCCTCACACGGGATTACCAGGGTGCATGTGATCAGCCCCGGCTTTGCCGCCGATTGTCTGGAGACACTGGAAGAAATGGCCATGGAGAACCGCAAGATATTTCTCGACGCGGGGGGGAAAACGTATCACTACATCCCGGCACTCAATGATAGCGACGAACACATCGACTTATTGCAGGCACTTGTTCGCGAGCATGCGGGTGACTGGCAAAATATTTCTGCGACGGAGGCATTACTCCAGCAGCGACAGGTACGTGCGCAGGTGTTGGGGGCGAAGTAATTTTTTCGGCCAAAAAAAGGGAGGACTCGCGCCCTCCCCTGTTTAGCCGGACTTGATAAAGATTAGATCAACTTACCCGCGTACTCTGCAATACCGGGGTTATCCTTGGCACCCTTGATCGCCGGGGTGTTGAGCTTCTTGATACGGGCAACCTTCTCATCGCGCAGGTACTCCGCCACCACCTCCCAGATCGGGCGACCCGGTGACTGTGAACCCACAGTGGCCCAACCGGAGACGGTATAAACCTTACTCGGCTCAATCGCGGTTCCGTTGTCCAGGCGCATATCGGTCACGCGCTTGCCGATGGTGTTGTTGATGTCGATGGTGTAATCCATCCCACCGACACGCACCATGTCGCCGCCCTGTTGATAGTAGGGGTCCTTGTTGAACAGGTTGTCCGCCACGTCTTCCAGGATCGCCTTGATCTCGGTGCCGGTCATCTCGCGCACATAGGTCTCGGGATAGGTGATACAGGTCTGGTCCATGACGTTATCCATGGTGATGGTCTGACCCGGTAGCACCGAGGTACCCCAGCGGAAACCGGGCGACAGAGAGATTTGCGCACCACCGACGACACGCAGGGCGTCACAGATGATCTGGTCGAAGGTACCGTTGAAGTTGCCACGGCGATACAGCAGACCCTCGGCCACGGCCAGCTCTTCGTTCAGCGTCTTGAGATAGGGCTCTCGCACCTTGGTGATGTAAGCACTCATCTCCTTGTCGGCCTCGAGCAGATTCGAGAAGACCGGCAGCAGGCGATAGCGGAAGTCCTGCACCTTGCCATTACGGACATCCATCTGCATGAAACCAACATATTTGCCATTCGAACCGGCATTGGTCACCAGGGTCTTGCCACCCTTGTTGGAGACGATGGTCGGGCGCGGCATACCGTCGTGGGTATGGCCACCGAAGATTGCATCAATACCGCTCACCACTGAGGCCATCTTGAGGTCGACGTCCATACCGTTGTGCGACACCACGATCACGGCGTCCGGACGCTCGGTGGCACGAACATGATCAACCAGGGTCTGCATCTCCTGGTCACGGATACCGAAGGTCCAGTCAGGGATAAAGCGTGATGGATTGGCAATCGGGGTATAGGGGAAGGCCTGGCCAATCACCGCTACGCGCACACCACCCATATCCTTAATGGTATAGGGCTTGAAGGCATGGCCAGAGTTTTCATTAAAACCGGCGAAATCGGCAAACTTGTAGTTGAAGGCCGCGTCTTCTTTCACACGCACGTTCTGACAGACGAAGTCACCCTTGAAGTCACGCACATTGGCGATGACTTCCTTATCCAGATAGGTAAACTCCCAGTGGCCGGTCATCACGTCCACGCCTAACAGGTTGGTGGCGCCAACCATGTCCTTGCCGCGGGTCCAGTAGGCCGTACCGGAACCCTGCCAGGTGTCACCGCCATCGAGTAGCAGGGTGTTGTTGAGGCCGTGTTCAGCGCGCAACTTCTTCACCAGTGTACGCATATGGGCAAAGCCACCCACCTTGCCGTATAGCTTGGCGGCCTCATTAAAATTCAGATAGGTAAAGGCGTGAGCCTCAATGGAATTCGGCTTGATACCAAAGGACTGCAACAACTTGTCACCGACAACGTGCGGGGGCTTACCGAAGGCCTCACCCAGACCCAGATTGACGTTGGGTTCGCGGAAATAGATCGGGTTCAGCTGGGCATGGGTATCAGTGATGTGCATGATGCCGACATTACCGAACTTGGGAATATTGTAGAGATTCTCTGGGGTCAGGGCCGTCGAGCCTGCCTTGCCTGATTTGCTGTCACAGCCTGGCAACATGCCCGCAGCAGCGGCAATCCCCATGAGCTGAATAAATTCGCGACGGTTGATAGACATTCAACTCCTCCTGGTAACGCGGTTGATTTGGTGCAAGATCTGTCACTGCTCAGAATGAATGGAGAAAGCAACAGGCTAAAACGCGGTTTGGCCGCGGATTATGCCACGCAAGATTATAAAACTAAACCGCTGTATGGTTTATTAGGAAATACTTAAATAGAGGCTAATAGAGTGAACAGGGTCTCAGACACTCAGCTTAGAAACCCTTTTGTAGAGATTTGGTGCAAGCACCGGCAGACGCACCCATAACAACAGGGCCAGCAGACCCAGATAGATCAACGGCTGTAACACATCCGCCTTCACTAACCAGAAGAAGTGCAAGATCACCAGACCGGCAATGGGGTAGACCAGGCGATGCAATGAGCGCCAACGCTTACCGAGTCGGCGGATCGCGAGCTGGTTCGAGGTGAAGGCCAGGGGCAACAACAGCAGCCAACTCAGCATACCCATGGTTATAAAGGGGCGCTTCAGAATGTCCGCACCGATCTCCGGCCACATAAAAAACTTGTCCAGCCAGAGGTACAGTAACAGGTGCACGGTGGCGTAGAAAAAACTGTACAGGCCCAGCATCCGCCGAAGACGTATTGGCCAGGCCCAGGCCCACCAACGCCGAAGCGGCGTCATCAATAGGGTTAGCCAGAGCAGGCGCAGCGCCCATTCCCCCGCCGCACGCGTCACCACCTCAATGGGATTGGCGCCTAGCTGATCGGCAAAGACTGCCCAAGTGTAATAGCCCATGGGCACGAGGCAGGCAAGAAAGACCATCGGCTTCAACCACTTCATTATTATTTACCCACTAAAAATATTTACGCAGGTCCATGCCCTGATAAAGCTGGGCCACCTGCTCACCATAACCATTGAATTTTAATGTCTCACGCTTTAAGAACTCGCCAATACGGCGCTCCCGCCCTTGACTCCAGCGAGGGTGATCCACTTCAGGATTCACATTGGAGTAAAAGCCGTATTCACTCGGGACCGAGCGCATCCAACTACTGATTGGTGGCTTCGAGACAAAACGAATCTTGACAATCGATTTAATACTCTTGAATCCGTATTTCCACGGCACCACCAGGCGTATCGGCGCACCATTCTGTTTTGGCATCACCTCACCGTACAGCCCCACCGCCAACAGGGTGAGAGGGTGCATGGCCTCGTCCATCCGCAGACCCTCCACATAAGGCCAATCAAGCACGTTGCGACGCTGGCCTACCATCTCTGCGGGCCGTGAGAGTGTGGTGAACTCTACATACTTCGCGCCAGAGGTAGGCTTAAAGCGTTTAATAAGATCGCCCAGTGAAAAACCTACCCAGGGGATCACCATCGACCAACCCTCCACACAGCGGAGTCGATAGATGCGTTCCTCCAGGCTATGAGGCTTGAGGATATCTTCAAGTGTATAAACACCCGGCTTTTCAACCTCGCCCTCAATCGCGATCGACCAGGGTGAAACAGTTAGTTTCTGTGCCAGTTCAGCCGGGGAATATTTGTCGGTTCCAAACTCATAAAAATTGTTGTAGTGGGTAATTTGTTCAAAGGTACTGCGCGGCTCACTGCTCGCAAACTGTTTCGGTTGAAGGTAATTGAGTTTTTGACCGTTTGGCATACTCTCGGCGAAGGCCGCTGACGCAAACAATGGAGCCAGCGCCAGCCCCGCCGTTGTCTGCATAAAGCGCCGACGATCGTTATAGACAGCCTCTGGTGTAATCTCTGAAGACTTGATATCAGCAGGTCTTTTGATCAACATCACAATCTCCCGTTGTTACATACACAGTTTGTGACCTCACATCTTGAGCGAGGTTCCGATAAACACAGCAGGTATCGGCACCGCCGATACCTGCCTTAATAATTACCTCATCCGCGTTATAGTGACCTTCGCCACAGGGTTGTTCCAATCATAGTCGCTGGCGCTCAGGTCACCCTGACCATGAATGCCGCTATGGATATGGACAAAGCCTTCACCCTCAGTGTTGGAATATCCCTCACCACCACAGTGTGGGCCAGGTATATGCGAACACAATTCGTCATTGACCTCACTGCCCGCGTCATAGGCCGGGAGATAGATCACCGCCGTGTCGCCAGCCTCGGGCCCCTCCACACCATCCAGTGCAATAAAACCGTCATTGGTAGGCAGTAACATGGAGGCGAGTGTCAGATAGTGCGCCCCGCGATTTGCCTGTACCTGTAGCGTCACACTCTTGCCGGGCAGAATCGGGCCGCTGCTCACCGCATCATAGGCCTTACCCGTGGCATAGATCGCATCCTGGAGTGGTTGCGTCGCGCCACCCTCTGCCAGTTGTTTCAACTCAGCACTGGCGGGCTCACCCTCAGTGAAGATGTTTATTCCCTTGGCATGACTCACGAGCAATGCGGGGGTAAACAAGGTCCCGTGCGATAGATTGGTAATCGTGACCTCGTAATGACTATTCGCCCTCGCGTCCGCCAACGCATCCTGAGAGAGTGTGGCCGCAACGACAAAACCGAGTGTATAAAATGATTTCCGTAACATGATGTGACTCCTTATGAGAATGAAGAGATTTAACCAACTGCATGGCCAGACTACGACCCACCCCTCACACTCGAATCACGCAATTCTCACGTTTTCATCACACCCGGCACCGCAGCCTTTTGTAGTCGGAATACAAAAGTACTGCCCTGTTGAAGCAGACTATTAACCTGAATCTGGCTCCCATGCAGATCGAGAATACGTTTGACGATGGCAAGTCCGAGCCCGGCATTGATCCCGTTGCCCTGGCGACTCTTGTCGACGCGATAGAAACGCTCAAAGATATACGGCAACTCGCCTTCAGGTATCCCAACCCCCGTGTCCCGTACGCTCAGTTGAATCTGGTCCGCAGCCTCACGCAACTGGATACTGATCTCGCCGCCCTTAGGGGTGTGCCGCAAGGCATTCTCCAACAGATTCTCCAGGACCCGCTGTAACAGACCAATATCGCCTGTGATGTAGGCCGGACCGGCATCGTAGGTGGCATCGAGCCGAATACCGGCCTCTTGCGCACGTAGACCAAATTTCTGTAATACGTCCTGCACCAGTTCCGCCATGGAGAAACGGTCCAGGTTGAGGAGTTGCTCACAGGCATCCAGGCGCGACAGCTCAAACAATTCTTCTATGAGTTGCGCCAGTCGGTGGCTGTGCATCTCTGCGATCTGTAAATAGCGTAGGCGCTCCGCTTCGGTGAGGCTTTGGTTCTTGAGCAGCAGGGTCTCCAGATAACCATGCAGCGTCGCCAATGGCGTACGCAGATCATGCGAGACATTGGCGATTAATTCACGACGCATCTGGTCGTTATGTTGCAAGGCCTGCATCTGTGACTCGACCTGCGATACCAATTCACTGAACCCCTCTTGCAATAACTGCATCTCGTCGCGTGTGTGTGCGGCATTCATATCTGAGGGTCGTTGGTGCACTCGCATTCGTGCCACGAGTGTTGCGAGACGTGAAAGTGGCCGGGTGAGCTTAAAAAACGCCACCATACCGATCAACAATGCAAGCAACAGGCTCCCCGCCAACATCCACAGTGTCAGAGAGAGGATGTGGCTACCCTCCAGCATCTCGGCAATCCCGGAGAATATCTCGCCCCCAAGAATTACATAGAGATAGCCCTCGGTAACACCCGCATGCTGTATGACGGCGACCGAAAACACCTTCTGGCGAGAAATATCTCGCGGGTCATCGCCAAGAATCGGCATCTGCGCAATCGGCAAGAGAAACTGCTGAATCGGTTTGAGTGCAACCTGTTTGCGCAGGATCTTTTCCGGCGGGGCATCGTACGCCAACACTCGACCATCAGGTGCCAACAAATAGACTTCGATACTCGGGTTATACACCATCAGTTGATGAAACAGGGTCTTGAGTGCAGCCTGATTGAGCTGTCCCGCCTGCAAAAGAGATGAGTCGGCGACGATCTGCCTCGCCAGTTGCAAGTTGAGTTTCTGCTGCACCTCTTGTTGATACATCCCGGTGCTGTAGCGCATGGAAAACATAAACACGCTACCCAGAGCCGCCATCACCAGGAAGAGCGCCAATACGAGTTTGCTATAAAGGCTGGACATTCTCATGCGGTCTTGTCTCCCTGACGTGGGTCAACAAACTTGTAACCCACTCCCCACACAGTCAGGATATAACGTGGATGCGCCGGGTCCGACTCGATCTTGGCGCGCAGACGATTGATATGAGAGTTGACCGTATGTTCATACCCATCATGTCCATAACCCCATACGGTATCGAGGAGCTGTAGACGGGAGAATACCCGGCCCGGTTGACTCGCAAAGTACCAGAGCAGATCAAACTCCTTCGCAGTCAGTGCCAGTTCATTACTTGCCTGCATCACCGTACGTCGCTCGCGATCAATGTGCAAATCGCCCATCACTATCGGGCGCGACTCTACTGACGGATCGGGTTGGGTAATCGCCTCAATGCGGCGAAAGATCGCCTTCACCCTGGCGAGTAACTCACGGATGCTAAAGGGTTTGGTGAGATAGTCATCGGCACCGATCTCGAGTCCCAGGACCCGATCCACCTCGGTGGTCTTGGCCGTCAACATCAGGATCGGGACATAGGCCTTTTGTTGCCGCAGCAGGCGGCAGACCTCCAGTCCGTCCAGCTGTGGCAACATCAGGTCCAGGATCACCAGCTGAAAATCACCACTGAGTGCCTTGGCCAGGCCTGACTTACCGTCATACGCCAGCCCCACCTCCGCCCCCATGTCACGCAGATGCATGGCCACCAGTTCGGCCATATCATGATTGTCTTCAATTACCAATATCTTGTA
Source organism: Gammaproteobacteria bacterium (assembly GCA_024641445.1). Taxonomy (GTDB): domain Bacteria; phylum Pseudomonadota; class Gammaproteobacteria; order UBA6429; family Thiohalophilaceae; genus JAHEDA01. The sequence goes on along the minus strand of JAHEDA010000016.1, from coordinate 7,582 downwards.
AGTCATTGCATGCTCAGTAAAAGCGGCCTTGGATACCGACAATAATAGGCAAGATTGTTCACAAAAGTCTCACGTCCCGCCACCTGGGTGAATCTGGGAAAACCCGGTGGCCTGCGGTATGATTAGACAGGCTTACTCCCAACATCTTAAATCCAGGGTCCATCAAGGCGCTATGAACGAAAAGGTGACCAATCGTGTCTTTATCCAGCGCAATCAGGCGACGGGTGAAGAGCGCACGTTTGAGGTGTTTAACGATAAATATATCCAGATCACAACCCGGGAATTACTGCGTGAGCGCAGCTATCACCTGAACCTCAGCATGTTGGAGCCCTGGCCCTCGCGTCAGCGTAACATCGCATGGCGCTGGATGTTGAGCCTCATCTATTTTTCTATCGCAACCGCCGCCTATCTCGTCTACCTGATTCAGAACAGCGATAGCCTCATGCTTAGTCGCTTGATTGTCTTTGTCGTCGTCTTTACCCTGCTGGCCATTGGATCACTACTGATGTTTCTTTATCGCTCACCCAATGTCATGGTTTTCCGCAGTCGATATTGTGGGGTGGTCCTGATTAGCCTGTTTCTCAACAACCCCAACAAGACTGACTTCAAGAGTTTTGTAGAAGAGTTAAAAGTACGCATCCTCTCTGCCAGCCAGGCGGTGCGCATCGACAAAAATCAGATGCTCTTCAATGAAATCACCAAGCTACGCCGTCTCACCAACGAAGGGGTGCTGGGCGAAGACGATTATGAGCGTGCCAAACGTCGTATCCCCAATATGCCGGTCTAGCCGGTCGAGACAATTCAGATAAGCGGGATAATCTCCGGCCTGACCCGCTTGAACTGTGGCATGGCAGCGCCAACATCGGCATTGATATACGTCGGGTCACTAATGACATACGTCTTCCCCTGATAGTGAATACTGTCCCCGCCCACCTTCTGTCTGAACTGCACCGCCGTTGCCATGTGATTGGGATAGAGCAGACCGACCACCTCCAGTCCAAGTAACTCACGTACCAACCAGGCATAAAAATAGGCCCGGTCCTCACAATCCGACGCGGGATAAAAAATAGTCTCCTCAGGAAAGAGTGAGTCTTCATAGCCAAATTGTTGTTGGTCTGTTTCGTACTTGAATGAGGTCTGCGTCATCCGGACAAGAAAGTTGGCGGCATCTCGCTCCGACATGCCTTTAATCATTGGGCGTAACTGGCCAAGCACCTTTTCACGCGTAACACGATTGACATCCGATTCAAAGAAGACCTCGTAACTTACCTGTGGATAGGTATGTAAAAACTTCACCGTCTCGCGGTCGTAGTCAACGTCGAGCCTGTAGCGTTTTCCGCCATAGACAAACGCCAGCTTGCGTACAGCCAGTGCCTCATGGGTCTGTATAGCCTTGGTCAATCGCATGTCGATTGCCTTATCTGCCCCTTGGTAATTACCCTTGTAGGAGTACAAGGAACTTACCCGGGGCTGTTTAGCGCCCGACGAATTCAGTACAAAGTAATTCTCCCCGTCATACTTTAGATATGAGGCAAATTGAATCATCTGTTTCGAGGGTAACAACAGGAAGGCATTGCCCTCCCTGTCATAACCAATGCGTGCCTTATAACCTGATTTTAGCAACAGAAACCAACTCAGGGTGCTCTGTTCATTGGTCCTATCCGGATACACCGCCTGGGCAAACTGATTCACCAGCACCACATAGGCCCAATCGTTAAGTTGTAATGCACGTTGTTGGAAGTGCAACTGATTCAGGAGGGCTTGATGCTCAGTGCTTGCGGCGGTCTGCCAGAAACTCGACATTGAGGCATCATCCAGGTGGTGCGGCAGACGCACACCTGCAAGTCCCTTCGCATAGGTAAACTGCAAGGTGTTGCCAAAATAATTAATCTCCACCAGCATCTCGCCGGGGCGGGGTTGCAATTTTGGCGGCACCGTCGCAGGTGGTAGCGTTGGCTCACTCGGTACCATCGGCACATGGGGTGCAAGCGGTTGCGGTTTTACATCTACGGGAACAGGCTGGGGCGAAGGTATCTCACTCCCTGGAATTGGCCTGGCCACGGGGAGTTTTTCAGGTTTTGGTTTTTTATATGGTCCCGCGGTTTTGAAGGCCTGAAACTCACTCCATTGCTGTTTCAGGAAGCCGGCGAAATCGGCATCGATTTTATTCTTATATTCAACAAACTCCTGCGCCACTTGTTGATGCCCTTGTTGCTGCTCGTGCATATATTCATCAAAGGTTTGTGCTACCGAAGCAGACGCAGGGATTCCCACCATCACGGTAAACAGCAGACAGTATGAATTACAGATTTTCATAAATACCCCGAGAATAATTTGCGCAGGCTTGAACGATTAAAAAGATAGTTGTTGCCAGATGCCTGCGCAAGAATATTAGAAATATTGTCGGTACTCAGCACTCAGACTTACAGGGTAAGCACCATATTCGCTCCGCAAAACCTTGCCCTGAGGGCTGGCGCCTTGCGGAACAGAGAGCCCAAGTGACAGCTCTGCCTCATCTGCAACCGAATATACCGCACCGAGAGAGAGCGCCGCAGACCCGTCTATCCCATTTTGCAGATAGACACCCTGCCCTGACCATAGGGGGCTCAACTGATAACTGGCACCCAGCGCAGAGTATTCCTGTGCAAGATAGGCGGTGGTACCAATGAGCGCACCATATCCCGATACCGTCGCCGCACCTGCACCGTGATAAAAGTGTTCGAACTGGAGCGTCAAACTGTTTTCCCAGCGCCGCTCCAGTCCCAACGACCACTCGCTGAGATTTCCAGTGACCGCCTCGCGGACATGCCCTTCACCGCGTAAGCCGATACCTGCGAACAATTCCCCCTGTAGAGACCCACCCAGGACTCGCTGACCAGTCACCGTACCGGCAAGCAAGCCCCACTCCCAGTTATTCCATACCGAGGTCATCCTGAGCAGATCAGAGCGACGGGCACCATCCGGGCTCACCGACCAACCCGTAGCGGTACTGCTATCGCGTTGATACCCCGCCACACTCATTATGCTTAGCTGCGACAGATCACCCAGGCGATATTCAAACCGCAGGGCATCGACCCCAGCCTTATAAACACGATAGAAGGCCTGCGCAGAAAAAGGGGCAAAGAAGTCATTCGGGGTAAAGTAGAAGGTCGTGGTCAGATTGATGGGCTGACGCCCAATAATTATCTCGCTACGGTCGCCACGCCAGCGCCAGTTCAGGCGATCGACGGCAATGTGTAAATATTCTGAATTGCTATAACTCCGTTCAAGCCCTGCGCTGCGTTCCACATCCAGCACCGTCCCCGAGCTCTGACTCAACAAACTGGAGTCCGGCACCGCAATAAGATATGAGTTTAGTTCGTAATGCGTCGAGGCAGAGGCCTCGCCCTCCAGCATAACGCGCGCGACACCCGACACTACAGTACGGTCATTGAGACTCGATCCATCAGGGTAGTCATGGCTCATGCCCGTGAGGCGGACCAGACCACGCGCCTCTCCCTGCGACGCCCCGGACTGCCAGCTTACAGAGGCCCACGATTCAGTAGTACAGACGAGAGCGAGTATGCAGTTTAGAACGATGCAACTGCGACAGAATTTCACCCCTGGACCTCATCGGATTCAATCCGCCCGTCGCGCATCCGCACGATACGCCTGGCACGATCCATTACGCGCTTATCATGGGTGGAGAAGAGGAAGGTAATACCATCCTGTCGATTAAGTTTTTGCATAAGATCAAGCAGGGAATCAGCAGTTGCCGAATCCACATTTGCCGTTGGCTCGTCAGCAAGCACGATCGCCGGGCGCGTGACAATGGCGCGGGCGATAGCAACACGTTGTTGTTGCCCACCTGACATCTCATCCGGGCGACGGTGTTCCAGTCCCACTAGCCCGACCTCTTTCAAGATCGTCATAACACGCGTATGACATTCAACAGCGGATACGCCTTGCAACTTGAGAACAAACTCGGCATTTTCATACGCAGTCATCACCGGGATCAGGTTATAGGCCTGAAACACGAACCCAATACGGTCACGTCGAATCGCTGCAACCTCACCCCGGCTGAGGCTGGCAAGGTCACGCCTCTCAAGGAACACCTGACCGTGGGTGGGAATATCCAGACCACCAATCATATTTAGCACAGTTGTCTTGCCCGAGCCGGAGGGCCCACACAGGGCACAGAAGTCACCGGTATCAATCTCCAGCGAGAGATTATCCACCGCCCGCACCTCGATCTTGCCCTGTCGATAGATCTTACTAACATCGACAAGGCGCACGATATCTTCACGTTTGGGGTCATTAGCAAGCGCCTGGCTCATGCTCAGCATCCTCTCTTGATTAAATCGTGCGTAGACTCTCGACTGGTGGTACTCGCCCTGCACGCCATGCCGGGTAGATTCCAGACAGCAGGGCCAGACCAAATACCGCACTCAGTATCGCAATGACGTGAATAACATGCAGCTTCATGCGAATTACCGGGTCGATCAGTACATTCGACACAGTGTAACTCTCATCTCCCAGCAGACTGCTGAAATCCAGACCATAGACATCAAAGTACCAATAGAACGGGCTGGTAATGACAATTCCTATCACCAAGCCAATCAAGGCCATCCAGTAGGACTCTGCCATGACAAGCCAGAACAGGCGCTTTGGTGACAGACCAATGGCCAACATCACGCCAAACTCACGCGTGCGTTCCAGCACGCTCATGAGCATGGTATTCAAGATACCGGCGGCAATCAGCAGCGCGATGAGAAATTGCATCACATAATTACTGGCGGCATCAATGGTAATCATTCCGGCCAGATCGGGTTGAGTTTGTTGCCAACTGAGTATCTCGATAGAGGGGTCATGGTACTTCTGACGAAACACGTCTCGGCTGGACTCGGCGTGGCGTTGCTGCCGCAACATTACCGCAATCAGAGTTGCCTCATCGGCATGATATCCCAAGACATGCTGGATCTGCCTCAGGGGAAACAGCGCCATCCCACCATCGATCTCATCCACACCCGTAACAAACAAGCCCGACACGCGCGCAATCTCCGACACGATCTCGCCATTCACATCCGTCGTGGTATACACCAGTTTCTTGCCGATCCGGAGATTAAGCTTCTCGGCCAGACGCTTTCCGATGACGACACCACCAGCATTTTTATCAGAAAACACCTTGCCCTCTACCAGAGATCGAATTAACAGATTGTATTCTGCCGACTCATGTTGCGGATTGATCGCGAGGAACATTCCCCCGACGGTCTTGCTGGCGGTAGCAAACATAGCCTGTCCCATGATGCGTTCCATTGCGGCATCGACGCCATTTTCATGCACAATCTGTTCACGCAGGGTATCTACACGCGAGAGCCGCTTGTCCAAAGCTGGCGCCTTGCTGTAACCAATGGGTTCGAAGGTGACATGACCAAAACCCGTCGCCGCGCTAGCATTGATCATGTTGCCGTACATATATATAGCCATACCGGTAAATATAGCGGCCAGTAAAACACCGAAACCGATTGAGAAACCGGTGATCAGGGTACGGCGCCGTCGGCGCCAGACATTTCTCCATGCTATGTTCCACATTTGCATTGTAACGCCACCGTTTATTGGTGATGAATCGCACTAACCGGACGAATTAGCGCCGCCTTGACCGCGGGATAGATCACCGCGATCAAGGCGATGATGGCCAGGGTGACAATTGGTGAGATCACGGCCCTGGGCGTAATCAACGTGCGCCAGATTGGGTCGAATGCAATCCCGCCAAAGGTGGTCCCACTGACGAAGTTAGTCAGGTCGATTCCATTGACCTGATAGTAATACGACAGAGGGAGGCCCAAGGCCAGTGCCAGCACTATTGCGATGATGATCTGAATCACGGTTTCGGTGTAGATCAGTGCGATCAACTGCCAGGGACCAAAACCAATAGCCTTCATGATCCCGAATTCACGGATACGTTCAAACACACTCATCAACATGGCATTCAATACCACCATCGCTACGGCGACGTAGGTTATGAGCAACAAGATGTAGATACTGGTGTCCGATGAGTCCATGATGGTTGCCATCATCGGCGAGAGGGTCCGCCAGCTATCCACCTCATAATCGGGAAACATGGCGGCGAGATGCGCGGTCTCCTGTTTCAAATCAGTCTTTTTGCCATCGCGCATGATGACAATCTCATGCACACCCTCGGGCAAGATCATCAATTTGCGAAAAGTGGTCTCTAACATAAAAAACCCGCCGCGGTCGATCTCGTCACTGACGGACTTCAGCACACCGCGCACATGAAACAGGTCATTGGCCATCGAACCATCAGCGGCCTGACTTACAATGACGACCTCCCCACCCGGTTTCACACCCAGCGTCCGCGCCAGGCGACGGCCTACCACCACACCTTTCGCATCCTGCTGGTCCAACCAGGTGCCCTCGGCCAGGTATTCATGCAGCTTGATAACTCTCTTTTCCAGATCAACGTACACACCACGTATCTGTACCCCCGCCGAGGCAGTCCCTGCAGCGGCCAGGCCATAACCGAACAGACGCGGGGTTGCATGCAGACCAAGGTCAGACAATTTGGTTAACGTACCCTTCTCATCCATGATACGGGTATATAGATCCGGGTCACTCCGATAACCCTTGGCATGGATTTGGATCTCCCCCAAATTCAAGGCTAGTGCACTACGCAGGCCACCCAGATAGATGCCTTCGATGAAGGAGACATACAGGATCATGATCATTCCGGCAAAGGCCATTGCACCCGTGGTCACCAGACTACGGTGCCAGTTTCTTTGGATATTGCGCAAGGCAAAGCTGGTGATATTCATGACGGTTTAAAAATGTTTTAGATTCGCCAGCGAAAAGAAGCTGTCTTTAAGCTTCACATTCAACTCGAGTTGTTGATAGGTAATTTGGGTAAACTCCTTGGGTTTGTCTGCCGGGACCATGCGCATGACCGAGGGTCGGCGCCGACCGGCCATCATTTTAATCTCGTCGAACACCATGGTACGCGCCACCTTCATATCTTCGTCAAAATAGACTTCCCTCAGAGGTAAATAGCCATCACGCATTACCGTCAGCTCAATCTTGCCCCACACCACGGCCGCGTTCGGTTTTGGTATCAACCGAAATTCGAGTACATCAATGCCATCGCGCTTCCCTTCAAAGCTGATCACTGCCTCAAAATCCCGATCCATACGCGACTCTGCCACCAGATCATCATTGGTAAAGTGACTGCCCATCCAGGAGCCCATCATCATCCCCGAGGTAAGGCGAATGGTGCGGTCAGTCTGGGGGAGGTAGGTATAGATAGTCGTTCCCGACTTGAGCGTTGCGGTCCCCTTTTCTTTTAGGGGTTTGAGGATGCGTACCAGTGTACGTTCCGTACCCAGCGACCACGCATCCATCTCCAGGGTCCGGGTATAGTGCTGGGTCTTGACCTGCATCGTCATCACTGAGTGGGAAGAGATACCGCGCCACAGGTCATCTACCTCACGCAGGATCTGTTTGACACGATCACTCGTCGCAAGGGCGGACTGACTCAGACAGAGCAGCGTAAACACCACAAACAATTTACCTATACGCACACCCATACACC
>JAHEDA010000227.1 GCA_024641445.1 Gammaproteobacteria bacterium | reverse complement strand
GTGGTGCGTCCCGAGCGGGGGTGGGTTCAGGGTGTAATAAAATGGCTGCTCGCGGAAGTACCGCAACATCCCCGTTACGACAGCCTCATCGCTGTGGTACTGCGCGCGTAGTTGACGTGCCAATTGATAGATATCATCTCCCATACCATCTGGCAGTTGCAGGGCCCGTGATCGCATGGGTTCGTAGAGATAATCGGTACGATAGTGTGGGTGCGAAATAACACGATATTGCAGGCGTTGACTGACCAGTTTGTCTGACTGCAACTGAAAATCCTCAGTAAACAACCAGCGCTGCGGCAAGCGCCCCGTCAACAGCAATGCAATGGGCGGCAGCTTGTCCAATAACAACGTACTCGGCAAGTCCAACACCGGTAGCCACGGCTTCTGACTCGGTTCAAGCGTCACGGTATAATCCACCGCCTCACCAAACTCCTCCCGCGATAACACGCGCGGCGTGAAGAACTTACCCGGCCGCCAGCTGGTTCCATCAAAGTCCCAAAACACCGGGCCACGCCAGTAGCGCAGGTTCGCCGCCGGGACCTCACCGTGAAACTTGACCCGAAATGCGACCTCGGCCGATTGACTCAGGCGACTGATACGACCGGGAGACATCTCATCATCCAGACCGGTCACGGCGCTGCTATTGTCGGTCGGGATCGCCCACAGTGGCGAGGTCAGGCGCGGAAACACCACATACAGTACCAACAGGATGGGGGCGGCCTGTAATAACAACACGAGCGAGAGACGACTGCTGGCGATCAGGCCTCGGCGGCTAACATCACCGCGATAATTAAAATTGATCAGCGCCGTCGTGAGCATCCACACCACCACGACCATGTAGACACTCATTACCAAACTCTGCTGTTCGAGAAAGTGTGTCAACACGGTGAAATAGGCCAGGAACAGGATAATTAGCAGATCACGCCGCGTGCGTAGCTCGACAAACTTCAACCCCATCGCCACCACCAGCATCGCGGTAGAGGGGCCACGGCCTAACAGGGTACCGTAGCTCGCAACGATACCTAACAGCAATAGCACGACAAGCAACAGGCGCAACAAACGATTTGGTAGCGCCCAACCTCTTTTCTCGTGCAGATAACGCCAGGCCATAAAGACTGCCGCCGACAGGAACACCCAGAATGGCATGCGTGTGAGGTGTGGCAAGAGTAATAAGGTGAGACTGATGAATAACCACGTCACGCTGACCGGACGCAGCCCGAGCTGCATGGACAATGGCATTGTCGCAGTACGTGCCATCAGGTTTTACCCGGATCAGTGAGGCCAAACAGGGCGAGTGCATTCAGGCAGGTGTGTAGATGCAGAGCACCATGACCAAGACCGATCTCTTGTCCGGGCAGGCGCAGCCCATATTCTTCACCTGCCGCCTCTGCGTCCAGGACCCAGCGACAGAGCTGACTCAGGCGCGACTCGATATTCGAACTCATTACTTGATCCAGACTAAACCAACGTTCGCGTACACCTAAGTTTACAAATTCTTTTGTCAGCATCTCCTGGCCACGCGCCACGGCCTTCCAGTGCACATGCCGAGGTGAGTCCTGAGGGGTATAGCTACGCAGGGCATGAAAATCATCCACCCCACTGCCAGAGGGAATACCACCCTCTTGACCACCCTGTTCCCCCGGCGGTGGCAGGTGATCGGGGCCGGGACTCGGATAGACCACAGCTTGCATATCGAGGTCCAGATACGACCATGCACGAAACAACCCAAGGGGAAAACGGGAACTGACAGTGAAACGACCAAGACTTAACCTGCCACGATGACAGCAGAGGCAAGGCAGTTGCACAAAACATCCATCGTGGGCCGGGATGTCAACGAAGAGCTCTTCCGGTGTCGAGTGATCATTTAGCAAGAGTGATAGATTAAAGCGGTCACGCCCAGCTGGATTACCGACCCGGATTGAAAACTGCGCCACCTCACCTGCAAACACTGGCTCGACCTGACCCGCCTGAAAACGCAAGCCGGTCAGATTGCGATAGGTATGGAGGATGGCGACAATACTGAGACCCACGAGCAGGAAGGTCAGTAGATAGATCATGCCATTGCTGTAGTTAATCGCGGCAAATAACATGGCGATCAACACCAGGCCAAAGATCACGCCCTCACCACTGGGCAGGATAAAGATGCGTCGTCGATTCAGAGTAATGGGTCTCTGACTGGGACCCTCACCGTAAAACAGACGCTCAATCTTCATGAGTTTAATTATGCGCTGGCGCCAGTCTCGCCGTGCCCTTTTCATAGCGGTACGGCAACGGCTTCCATCAGGTGACGCACCAGGTCGGCGGGTAATTTATTGCTCCCGCCCTGTCGCGGCAATAGACGATGTCCCGCCACGCCAGGCAGAACGGCTTGAATGTCTTCAGGCAGGACGTGCTGACGATCGGCCATCATGGCCCACGCCCGCGCAGCCGCGAGCAGGGCGAGACCCGCACGCGGAGAGAGACCCGCCTGATACATCGAGGAGGTGCGGGTGTAATCCAGCAAGGCCTGGAGATAATCCAGCAGCGTATTTGAGGCGTGCACCTGACGGGCCTTCTGTTGTAACCCCAGCATTTGTTGAGGTGTAAGAACAGGCTGCATCGCATCGAGCAGGCTGCGTCGTTGTTCACCCGCTAACAGTGCGCGCTCGGCCTGATGGTCGGGATAACCCATCTCGATGCGTAACAGAAAACGGTCCAGTTGAGACTCGGGCAAGGGGAAGGTACCGATAAAGTGCGAGGGGTTTTGTGTGGCGATAACAAAAAATAGCTCGGGCAATCGATGCGTCTCACGGTCCACCGTGACTTGCCGCTCCTCCATCGCCTCCAACAGCGCACTCTGCGCCTTGGGTGTCGCGCGATTTACCTCATCAGCCAATACGAGTTGCGCAAACAGGGGGCCTGGATGAAACTGGAAGGCATTCTTGTCGCGTTCGTAGATCGACACCCCGATAATATCGGCCGGCAGCATGTCCGAGGTGAACTGAATACGCTGGAATGACAGCCCCAGCACCCGCGCAAAGGTGTGCGCCAAGGTGGTCTTACCCAGCCCAGGGCGGTCCTCGATCAGCAAATGACCGCGTGCGAGCAGGCACGCCAGGGACAGTCGAATCTGTTTTTCCTTGCCCAGTACAATCTCGCCAACGCGTGACACGGTGAGATCGATGAGTTGTTTGACGTCAGACATGATAATCGCTCATGGTGTTAGATAATTTGAGGTTCAGAATAAATGGGTCATCGACCCAAATCCAGATGTACTTGAGTATGCAGACAATAACCTGTTCACACTATAAAATTCGGGCAAATAAAAAGATGGTCAGTACCGCATTTTTGATGTTTATGTCTATTATTGTGCTACGCCCAGATTTCTGACGGCAGGAGAGAGGTGGGGATGAAAGTAATGACGCGGTTCCTGATTCTTGGTTGGTGCCTACTGTGGCCAACGCTGGCGACGAGTGCTCCCGGGGTAAATGTGGTCTATCCCGACTGGTTCAAGCAAAGTCTCTACGACCTGCCGGGTGATCTGCAGGATGCCAGGGCCTCGGGCAAACAGGGGATCATGGTGTTCTTCACCGAGAAGCATTGCAGTTATTGCCATGCCATGATCGAGAACACCCTGACGGAAAAGGACATCGTACAACGCCTGCGCCAGCATTACGATGTAATCGGAATGGATGTCACCAGCGATGTCGAGGTAATCGACCCGCAGGGCAAGAACCACTGGGCCAAAGACTACGCGGTTCAGGCAAAGGCAATCTTTACCCCGACCCTGGTGTTTTATGGCCTCGATGGCCAGGTGCAGTTACGACTCGTAGGTTTTCAGGCACCACAAAAGATGCGTAATGCGTTGGACTACCTCGAAGGTGGCCATTATGCCCGGATGAGCCTCAGCAGTTTCATGCAGACTAACCAGACCGCGACGGACCGTTCAAGCGAAAAGAGTACCGCGATCAATCTCGACCACCGCAAGTCGGACAAACCGCTACTGGTGGTTTTCGAGACCGAAGATTGTGAAAAGTGTCCGCTGTTACGCACCATGCTCAAGGCAGAGGTGATGCATCCCTATTCTGAACGGCTGAATATAGTCTTCATCAACAGTAGTTCGACCCAGGCGAATATCACCACACCCGATAACAAGGTGATGAGTGGCAAGACATGGGCCGAGCAATTAGGACTCATCAACAGCCCGGCGATGGTCTTCTTCGATGCACAGGGTAAGGTGGTACTACAGGTCGACACGGATATTCTCATCGACAAGATGGGCAAGCCAGTCACCGCGGATAATGCCCGAATCCAGGACAATGTTCGAGCCAGACTACAATTCGTCGTCGACAAGGGTTATATCGAATTACCTCAGTTCCAACGTTGGCGTGCCCGGCAATCGCGGCAGGAGCCATAAATGCCACGCATAAAAAACCGGCCAGATGGCCGGTCGATATTTGAGTATGCAATTTCTTGATTGATGAGGGACAAAACCTGAGTTTTTACCTTACCCCAAAATAGCTTTTCGCGGTTTCATAGGTGCCTTTGGAGTCTCTTCAACTGGAACTTCTTCCGAAGAAGTTTAGCCCATCCTACGGCAATTTTGGGGAGTATTATTTATTATATTCCTCAATCACTTTTCTCCAAAAGTCAGGAAGTACTTCTAATGTCTCTGTAAATGAAAAATCTTCATATTTGCGCAGACATG
>JAHEDA010000226.1 GCA_024641445.1 Gammaproteobacteria bacterium | reverse complement strand
ACCATTGAGTTCACGCCGTGTCTCATCAGCCACTGCCGAGACTACCAGAACTGGCAGGTCCTGAGTCGCCGGTTCCATCCGCAGAGTAGACAACAAGGACTTACCGCTCTCATCGGGCAAGAGAATATCCAACGTCACTAATTTATACGATTTTGGATTCTTGCGCAGATACTCACGCGCCTGTGCCGCCGTATAGGCGATATCCGAGTTATATCCGGCCTGAACCAACATCCGTTGCAACATGGCGGCGACATCGTGGTCATCTTCAATGATCAGGATACACGCATCATGGTGTGGTACGTTTACGATGGGCTTCGCCGCAGTCCCGCTGCCCTCTAACTCTGGAAATTCGACAAAGATGGTTGTACCGATTCCGACACGACTCACATAATCAATCGTACCGCCGTGCTTCTCGACGATCGCCTTGGTAATGGCCAGACCCAACCCGGTACCACCCTTGGCGCGCTGCGAACTTGAATCGGCCTGACTAAAACGCTCAAACATCCGCGCCTTAAATTCATCCGGGATGCCGGCACCGTGGTCCGTCACGGAGATGCGAACGCGCTTGTCGTGGTGACGTGCGGCAGAAATCTCAATCCTTTCACCCGGAGTGGAAAATTTCGCCGCATTCGAGATTAGATTATTCATTACCTGGATTACGCGGTCGTAATCGGCATACAGGCTCGCGCCATCCAGGCGCTGGGTAATGACACACTCAATGTTGCGCTCTTTACAATACGATGACAGGTCACGCTGGATCTGTTCCAACATACCCATGAGGTCGATATTGCGAAAGTGAAAACTCATCTTGCCGGACTCGATCTTTTGAATATCCAGAATATCGTTAATCAATAGCAGGAGACGTTCGGTATTATTCCTGGCGATCTTTATCATCTCCCTCGCCTTCTCCGGCAGCTCACCCGCCACACCACCCGAGAGGATGCCGATGGCGCCACGGATTGAGGTCAGCGGCGTTCGCAGCTCATGGCTCACGGTGGAGATGAATTCATTCTTCATCACATCGACACGTTTGCGTTCAGTGATGTCACGCACCACGCCCGCATAAAAACGCTTGCCACCAAGATTCATCTGGCTCACCGCCAGATCTAGCGGAAAGGTGCTGCCATCGCTACGCTGACCCACCACTTCACGACCAATCCCGATGATTTTGGCCTCACCAGTGCGTTTGTAGTTGTCGAGATAGGTATCGTGCTCAATCGAGAAGGGTGCCGGCATGAGCATCTTGACATTCTGCCCGATAACGATCTCTGCCTTATAGCCAAAGATACCCTCGGCGGCCTTGTTAAAGGATTGCACAAGCCCCTTCTCATCGATCGTGATAATGCCGTCAAGAACGGTCTCCAGGATGGTGCGCGTCCTGACTTCGGACTCGTACAATTCGTCCTCTACCGCCTTTCTATCGGTAATATCGCGCACAATACCGGTAAAGAAACGCTGCTCATCAATCCACATCTCACTCACCGCGAGCTCTATCGGGAATATCTCACCGTTCTTGCGCAAACCCTTTACCTCGCGCCCAATCCCAATGACACGTGGAACATGCGTGGACTTGTAGCGTTCCAGATAACCATCGTGCTCACTGATGTAGGGCTCCGGCATCAGCACCTTCACATTTTTCCCGATGACCTCGCTCGGTTGGTAAAGAAATATTTTCTCGGCGGCGTGATTAAAGTTTACAATCAGGCCAGACTCATCTATCACGATAACACCATCGGCCACCGTATCCAGCACCGAACGCTGCTCCTGCTCTGACTTGAGCAGACGTTGATTGGAAATGATTGTGTCCAGAATCGCCCGGTTGTTTCTTCGGAACAGCACCGTGATGATCGCCAATAACGCCAGGAGGGCCGCTACCCCAACGCTGGTGGCAAACAATCGTTCTGACCTTAACTGGTATATACGCTGTTCGAGTGATGCACTCAGCCTCTTAATAATCTCAAGCGAGAGCTGATTAACGATGGCAACGTTTTGACTGCGCTGCTCGAAGTGGGCCCTCGCCAAGGCAAAACCGGTGGCGGTACCGACACCCTTCGAGATAACCTCCCGCAGGTGAGCCACGATATAGTTGGCAGTCTTGATGACCTCATCATCGGCGCCACCCTGCACCTTCAGTACTTGCAATTCGATCTGCAACTGATCAAGGTGATGCCGCTGCAAGACGGTCTCGGCATTAATTCTTGTTACTACCGACGCCACGTGCGATGCCGATTGCAATTGGTAGGAGGTCAATCCGCGCAATTTCGCCTCATGCTCACTAATGGCGGTCAATAGCTCCATCACCACGACCAACTGATGATTTTGAATCGCGGGGTCCATGGCCAGATTGGAGTAATAACCGACCAGTCGACGCATGTCATTTAGTGAACTAATCAAGTCAGAGTAGGCATCAAACAGTGCCAGGCCGTGCAAGGGTTTCGCCTCTGCTGACTGTAGTTGATTAAAACGTGCTATCAGCGTTGCGAGGGGGGTCGCAACATGCAGAAAGGTCGCATGCGTATCACTCAGGCTGGCTTTCAATTGGGCGACTAACCCTTGGGTCAACGCCTCGCGCTCGGCAGCGACGCTGTCATCACCACCATCCTGCAAGAGTGACAGGCCACGAATACGCTTCAAGCGGGTCTCGGCAAGAGAGATGGTGTGCATCTCGTGCACACCCATTCCTTCATGCTGGGCGAAGGTGATATCCTCGGTAAATCCATTAATGAAAAGCCACAGGGCCAGGGCCATCATGGCGCTGGCCACACCAACAACCATTATATAAGGTGTCTGGTTGAATCTAATCCCAGGCGTCAAGACCGGACTCATTGTTTAACGAGGCTTCCTCGGCAGGGAGAGATTGTGAGGGATTCCAATACGATGCATCGAATGAGTGTAGCGATACTTGACCAGAAAGGACAGTCATTGGGTATGCAGGGATAAACCCCGAATCAGCCAATCACAGGCCTGTTGACGCCCAGCCAGAAGGGAACCCGCGTATTTGTTCGGGCTATTTGCGGGTAGCATGCCGATCGTTTTTTCAGCCAGACGACATATTAACTCCCAACACCTGCAAATTCGCGGCCCTAAAACACGATACAACTAATATTGAATTCATCGATCGGGGAACTTACCGCCTGCTGGGTGGCCAAAGCTTTTACTTGACTGATTTCACCCAGCGGTTACGATCACCAGCATGACACGTCGACCCCATCCAGTGCCCTTTTTTATCCTGATGCTCCTGCTCGGCTCCCTGCCCATGCAGCCAGGTTGGGCCATGGCAGATAACAGTGATGAGATGCCGTTGCATACTCAGCATGCCACGACCCATGATCACACTGCGATGGCGGGACACGACCACCATCAACCGATATGTGACCACTGCAAGCATGACCCTGGCTGTACCGACCATAGTAACTGCGCCAGCATGCATTGCGCGGGCAGCTTCTTCAGCGTCACGAGCGCTCCATTTGCGCTACCCTACGCACTCAACCTGAAACCCGCGCCCCTGGCCCTGCAACTTTATCCCGACCACGTCCCCGCCTCGCTCGAACGACCACCCCGCCTCTAATCGCATTCCGCTGGCTGTTATTGCCTGATGCGTGGCCATGCCACGGCGTCACGCAGACCAAATGAATCTTTGTAGAGGAAATTATTTATGTCGAAGCCTTTATTGCCAGGCCCACAGGGTCTGTCGCTATCGCGGCGCCGTTTTGTCACCGGCATGGTGGCGGGCAGCACCCTGCTCGGAATGGGCGTTCGCCCTGCACGTGCCACCACCGAGGTCCGCAAGATCGATCGCCTAGGTCCCAATATCCTTCAGGGCCATCAATTTGACCTGAGCTATACCTCACTCCCGGTTAATTTTACCGGCACACAACGTTACGCCACTGCCATCAATGGCTCGGTACCCGCACCGATCCTGCGCTGGCGTGAGGGTGATACCGTCACACTCAATGTCACCAATCACCTGGATGTCGATACCTCCATCCACTGGCACGGCGTCGTCGTACCGACCGGGATGGACGGTGTGCCACACCTGAGTTTCCACGGCATTAAACCTGGCGCGACCTTCACCTATCAATTCCCCGTGCGTCAGAGTGGCACCTACTGGTATCACAGCCACTCGGGTTTTCAGGAACAGACCGGTGCCTATGGCGCAATCATCATCGACCCCAAGGAGAAGGCGCCCTTCAAGTACGAGCGCGAGTATGTCGTGATGCTGTCGGACTGGACCGATGAAGAGCCCAGTAATGTGTACGCGAAACTGAAGAAGATGTCGGACTACTACAACTTCCGCGAGCGCACCGTCTCAGACATGACACGCGAGGTCGGCGAGAAGGGTTGGTCAGGCTTTGCCGCCGAGCGCGGCATGTGGAATGAGATGCGCATGTCCGACCGCGACATCTCCGATGTCACCGGCTACACCTACACCTATCTCATGAATGGTGTCACCCCCGCCGAGGGTTGGCTTGGGCTGTTCCGGCGCGGCGAAAAGATTCGCCTGCGCTTTATCAACGCCTCGGCCATGACCTTCTTCGACGTGCGCATCCCTGGCCTGAAGCTGACCGTGGTCGCCGCCGATGGGCAATACATCAAACCGGTTGAGGTCGATGAGTTCCGCATGGGCGTGGCCGAGACCTACGATGTCATCGTCGAACCACAGGACCAGCGCGCCTATACCGTTTTCGCGCA
>JAHEDA010000225.1 GCA_024641445.1 Gammaproteobacteria bacterium | reverse complement strand
CCCATAGCGAATTCAAACCCCTGCACGACATCAACCCGCTGCGCCTGGATTACATCGACCGCCGTGCCAGTCTGAAGAGCAAAGCGGTGATTGATGTCGGTTGTGGAGGTGGTATTCTCGCGGAATCGATGGCCGCCCGGGGCGCCCAGGTCACCGGCATCGACATGGGCAAGGCACCGCTGAGTGTGGCGGAGTTGCATAAGCTCGAATCCGGCGTTGCGGTCAACTATCGTCAGTGCACAGCCGAAGAGATGGCGGCTGAACACCCCGGTGAATTTGATGTCGTGACCTGCATGGAGATGCTGGAACATGTGCCTGACCCGGCCTCCACCATCCAGGCCTGCATGCAACTGGTAAAACCCGGTGGCCACGTCTTCTTCTCGACGCTTAACCGTAACCCCAAGTCGTACCTGTTTGCCATTATCGGCGCAGAGTATCTCTTGCGTCTGTTGCCCAAGGGTACACACGACTATACCAAGTTCATCAAACCCTCTGAGCTGGAACAATGGTCACGCGCGGCAGGGCTCACGGTACTGGAATTGACGGGCATGTCCTACAATCCGCTCAGCAAACGCTACAGCCTGGGTTACGACGTGGACGTGAATTACCTGATGCACTGTCAGAAAGATAGTAACTAAATAAGTGTTCCTAAATGGTACCCATCTACCCCCTCATCCTAGCCTTCTCCCGGAGGGAGAGGGAATTGTTCGGTGGATACCATTTCGGAACGGTTATTTAGTGACGGGTAGCTGGTCGCTAGTATCCTATGCCTGATACCCAAATCCGAACGGTCCTGTTTGATCTTGACGGCACGCTGGCCGATACCGCCCCCGACCTCGCTGCCGCGTTAAATCATGTCTTACACGAGGCGGGCAAACCCACCCTCCCCTTTGAGGCGATACGCCCGGTGGCCTCGCACGGCGGCATGGCCCTGATCAAGCTGGGCTTCCAACTTGCACCCGAGCACCCCCAGTTTGAACCCTTGCGTGAACAGTTACTGCAACACTATGCCGCCAACATCGTACAACATACCTCGCTATTCCCTGGCATGACCGAACTCCTCGACAGGCTTGAGGCGCGCGGTATGCGCTGGGGTGTGGTCACCAATAAACCGGGCTGGCTCACCGAGCCGCTGCTTGAGGGACTCGGAATTCGTAGCCGTGCCGCCTGCGTCGTGAGTGGTGATACACTGCCTCAACGCAAACCCGACCCCACGCCCCTGCTCTATGCCTGTGAGCAAAGCAATACCGATACGCTGCAATGTCTTTATGTGGGCGACGCCGAGCGGGATATTATCGCGGGCAAGCGCGCCGGGATGCGAACATTGGTGGCATTGTTTGGCTACCTCTCTGGTGAAGACCGTCCAGACGAGTGGGCCGCCGATGGTATGATCCAGACACCGCTTGAGATCCTGGACTGGATCGATACCCGCAATCGAGTTAGCACCTGAATATGTCAGAACAACTCATCTACGCCATCTTGATCCTGGCCTCTGCCACCTTTGGTGGCCTGTTTACCTATCTGCGCCTGCAACTGGCCATGGGGCGCCTGCGTGAACAAAATGCACAACTGCAAACGACCCTGGAAATGGAACGTCAGCACAGTGAGGAAAAACTCGCAGCCCTTGAACAGGCGCGTACACAACTGGCGGATACCTTCAGCCGACTCTCCAGTGAGGCCCTGAAACACAACAGCCAGGAATTCCTGCGTCTGGCGCAGGAGAATCTCAAACAATACCAGACCCGCGCCGAGGGTGACCTTGAGAAGAAGGAAAAGGCCATCGAGAACCTGGTGAAACCAATCAAGGAGGCACTGGAGAAAACCGAGCAACAGATCCAAAGTATGGAGAAGGAGCGCAAAGAGGCCTACGGCTCCCTGCACAAACATTTAGAGACCATGGCGGGAACGCAACAGTCACTTCAGACCGAGACGCGTAATCTGGTCAATGCCCTGCGTCGCCCCGAGGTACGCGGGCAATGGGGCGAGCTGACGCTCAAGCGCCTGGCCGAGCTCGCGGGCATGGTGGAGTACTGTGATTTCGTCGAACAGGAGCAGGTACAGGGCGAACAGGGTCGGCAACGGCCCGATATGATTGTACGCATGCCGGATGGCCGCGAGATCGTGGTAGACGTCAAGACCCCGCTGGATGCCTACCTCAAAGCCATTGAGGCCACCGATGATGCACAGCGCCAACAGGAGCTGATCCACCACGCCCGTAATGTGCGCAAGCGCGTGGATGAACTCGCCGATAAGGCGTATTGGAATCAGTTCAGTCGCTCACCCGATTTCGTTGTCCTGTTTATCCCCGGTGATCAGTTCCTCAGCGCCGCCCTCGATCACGACCGTAGCCTGATCGAAGACGCCCTGCGCAAACAGATCATCCTCGCCACCCCCACCAGCTTTGTCGCCCTGCTGCGCGCCGTGGCCTATGGCTGGCGGCAGGAACAACTGGCAAAGAATGCGGAGATTATCAAGCAGGTGGGGGAAGAACTCTATACCAGACTGGCGACCTTTACCGAGCATCTGCAAAAGTTGGGTAAATCATTAGATACCAGCACCAAGCACTTCAATAGTGCCGTAGGCTCCTTTGACTCGCGCGTACTACCCAGCGCACGCAAGTTTACCGAGATGGGGATTAGTGCCGGCAAGAGTCTGGAAGAACTCCAGCAGATTGAGACCGGAGTGAAGATGGTCGAGCACACGCCCAGCAAGGGGCGCGACTCGACCTCTGAATAAAACAATGCTACTTCTGTTGTTCCTTACCCTTAATGGTCTCGCCAAGCTTCTCGACGCCAGCACCCATCTTGGATACGCCCTCACCCACGCTTTGCTTGAGCTTTTCCTGCACCGTCACGGCGGCGAAGGGATTGCTGTAAAATGGCACGTTGCGACCGATGTTGACGCCAAACCACAAACCCAGCAGCAGGCCGATCACCAGCCAGGTAAGAATAACCCTCATCTGTTTACCCATGGACTCCCCCTTGTAGCGGTCAAAGCAAATGTCGCCTTACGATAACATGGCACCCGATCCCAGGCTACAGGCCGCCTATGGCTATTGCCTCGAACGCGCACGGGGTCACTACGAAAATTTCCCGGTCGCCTCAAGGTTATTACCACGACGCCTGCGCCGCCCCATTCGCGTAATTTACACCTTTGCCCGCAATGCCGATGATATGGCCGATGAGGGTGATGATACCGTCGAGGTTCGGCTACAAAGATTACAGCAGTATGAAATAGAACTGGAAAGAATCACGGCGGACACGCCTACCGATGAACCTGTATTCATCGCATTGAAGGATGTTATTCGCAATCACCACTTACCGATCGAATTATTTCACGACCTCCTCGCGGCCTTCCGCATGGACGTCACCATAAAACGCTATGCGCGATTTGAGGATATCCTCAACTATTGCCAACACTCTGCCAATCCTGTTGGAAGACTGTTGCTACACCTGTACGGACTGGCCACCCCCGTAAACTTACAGCGCTCAGATGCCATCTGCACCAGCTTGCAGCTAATCAATTTCTATCAAGACCTCCAGCAAGACCTGGACGAAAACGATCGCCTCTACCTCCCCCTCGACGAGTTGCGGCAATTTGGGGTTGCTGACCGGCAATTGCGTGAACAAGATATCGATGACCGTTTGATTGCATTAATGCAGTTTCAGTATCAACGCGCCTACCAGCTCATGCTACAGGGCACGCCACTCGGCAATGACTTGCCCGGCCGAATCGGCCTGGAGATGCGGATGATTATCCTGGGCGGGCTAACGATCCTAAGGAAGCTACGTGCCTCACCCAGGGCTATTTTTCAACGCCCACGCTTGACCAAGACCGATGTCTTAGGCATGGTATGGCACTCCCTGTTAAAACACCTCCCTACATGACCCCCGACCAATATTGTCAACACAAAGCGGCCCAGAGCGGCTCCAGCTTTTACTACAGTTTCTTGTTTTTGCCTGAGGACAAGCGGCGCGGTATCACCGCACTGTATGCCTTTTGCCGCGAGGTGGACGACATTGTCGATTCGGGAGGTGAGCCCGATATCTGCCGCAACAAATTACAATGGTGGCATACTGAGGTTGAACGCCTGTTTGAGGGGACGGCACAACACCCCGTCTCCCAGGCCCTCATGCCCGTATTACACTGGGCCGAGCTGAGCAAGGAATATTTCCATGAGATTATTCATGGAATGGAAATGGATCTGGAACAATCTCGGTATCGCGATTTCGCCGCATTGGAAAATTACTGTTATCGCGCCGCCAGCGTGGTCGGCCTGCTCTCCGCATCAATATTTGGCTACTCAAACACCGACACCCTGAAATACGCCCGAGATCTCGGGATGGCACTTCAACTCACCAATATCATTCGCGATGTGTATGAAGATGCCCAACGCGATCGTATCTACCTGCCACAAGACGAGTTGCTGCGTTACAATGTGAGGGAGACTGATATTTTTACCCGCAAGCAGGACGAGAGTTTCCACGCCCTTATGCAATTCCAGGCTCAACGTGCACAGGGCTACTACGACAGCGCGATTGATGCACTTCCAGAGATAGACCGTTACCCTCAACGCGCAGGACTGATCATGGCATCGATCTATCGCGCCACCCTGAAAGAGATTGAGCGTGACCAATTCAGAGTGTTACAGCATCGAATCTCACTAACACCACTGCGTAAACTCTGGATCGC